>NZ_JBAPKY010000002.1:0-185792 GCF_037083785.1 Roseovarius sp. D22-M7 | reverse complement strand
CGATGATCACCCACAAGCTGACCCTCGACCAGATCAACGACGGCTTCGAGCTGATGCACAACGGCGAAAGCATCCGCGCCGTCGTGGAATACTGAGATGAGGGTCGCGGTGTCCTTGGCTAGGATACCCGCCCTCGGGCGGGTGGCACGGGCTCGGATCCGCGTTCGCGCCAGACCGCATCGCGGCCGCGCGGACCAGACGAAACACATGTCGCGGACAATGGAAGCATCGCCGCGACGGGTGAATTTGCTCAATGCCACACGCCAGGTAAAGGCGGGCGGCATGGGCAAGGCGAACGACTGTCCGAGGATGGAACGGTTGTAGGAATTGCGGCTATCCTGCCGCATCTCAGGGAGGAATAAGGATGAAAAAGCTACCGCTTTTGACCTCTGGGATTGCCCTTTGCGCGGCCTCTATGGCCTACGCGAACGACGATCTCATGGCGTTGATGGATGACCCCAAGCAATGGGCGATCCAGACCGGCGATTACGAGAACCAGCGATACTCGACGCTTGACCAGATCAATGCCGACAACGTGGGCGATCTGCAGGTTGCGTGGACCTTCTCGACCGGTGTCCTGCGCGGGCACGAGGGCTCGCCGCTGGTGATCGGCGACACGATGTACGTCCACACGCCTTTCCCGAACATCGTCTACGCGCTCGATCTCGCGAACGAGGGCCGGATCAAGTGGAAATACGAACCGCGCCAGGATCCCGACGTGATCCCGGTCATGTGCTGCGACACGGTCAATCGCGGCGTTGCCTACGCGGATGGCAAGGTATTCCTGCACCAGGCCGACACCACGGTGGTTGCCCTCGATTCTGATAGCGGCGAGGTCCTGTGGGAGGCCGTCAACGGCGATCCCTCCAAGGGCGAGACCAACACCGCCACCGTGCTGCCCGTCAAGGACAAGATCATCGTCGGCATCTCGGGCGGCGAGTTCGGCGTGCAGGGCCACGTGACGGCCTATGACATGAATAGCGGCGAACAGTTGTGGCGCGCCTATTCGACCGGGCCGGACGATCAGCTGATGGTCGATCCCGAAAAGACCACCCATCTGGGCGAGCCGATCGGAGCCGACAGCTCGCTGAATTCCTGGGAAGGCGATCAGTGGAAGATCGGCGGCGGCACGACGTGGGGCTGGTACGCGGCCGATATGGAAGAGAACCTCTTCTATTACGGCACCGGCAACCCCTCGACCTGGAACCCGGCGCAGCGCCCGGGCGACAACCGCTGGTCGATGACCATCTTCGCGCGGGACATCGATACCGGCATGGCAAAGTGGGTCTACCAGATGACCCCGCATGACGAATGGGATTATGACGGCGTCAACGAGATGATCCTGACCGACCAGGAGATCGACGGCGAGACGCGCAAGCTGCTGACCCATTTCGACCGGAACGGCATTGGCTACACGATGGACCGGGTGACCGGCGAATTGCTGGTGGCTGAAAAGTTCGATCCGGTGGTCAACTGGACAACCGGCGTGGACATGGACCCCGAGTCCGACACCTATGGGCGTCCGGAGGTGGTGGCCGAGTACTCGCCCGAGACCAATGGCGAGGACGTCAACACCACCGGCATCTGTCCGGCGGCGCTCGGCTCCAAGGACCAGCAACCGGCATCCTACT
This sequence comes from Roseovarius sp. D22-M7, assembly GCF_037083785.1. Lineage (NCBI taxonomy): Bacteria > Pseudomonadati > Pseudomonadota > Alphaproteobacteria > Rhodobacterales > Roseobacteraceae > Roseovarius > Roseovarius sp. D22-M7. The sequence continues at coordinate 184,161 of NZ_JBAPKY010000002.1, read as the reverse complement.
CGCCAAAGACCGAGACGTTCTACGTGCCGACCAACCATGTCTGCATGGATTACGAGCCGTTCCGCGTGGCCTATACCGCCGGTCAGCCCTACGTCGGGGCGACACTGTCGATGTACCCGGCGCAGGACAGCCACGGCGGAATGGGCAACTTCATCGCCTGGGACAATCTCAAGGGCGAGATCAAATGGTCCATCCCCGAGCAATTCTCGGTCTGGTCGGGTCCGCTGGCGACGGCGGGTGACGTCGTCTTCTACGGCACGCTCGAGGGGTACCTCAAGGCCGTGGATGCGGAGACCGGCGAAGAACTTTACCGTTTCAAGACACCGTCGGGCATCATCGGCAACGTGATGACCTACGAGCTTGAGGGCAAGCAGTATGTCGGCATCCTGTCGGGGATCGGCGGCTGGGCTGGGATCGGTCTTGCGGCGGGTCTGACCAACCCCAATGACGGCCTCGGTGCCGTGGGCGGCTATGCCTCGCTGAGCGATTACACCGCTCTGGGCGGGCAGTTGACAGTGTTCGCACTGCCCGACTGACGAACTGCCGAAATGACCACGATGCCGGCACCGCAGAGTGCCGGCATCGAACGTGAGGAAACCAGACACCGGCTTGGAGGTGAACAGCCTGGGCCGGATCGAAAATCCAAAGAGGTGGTTACATGAATCGACGCGAGATCCTGTTGGCGGGCGCAGCCATGCTGACGCCGTCATTTGCGTTGGCATCCAGCAAGGCGGCCGCGGAGGGCGGAAAAAGTGTCGAGGTGATGGCACAAGGCGTGAAATTCGCACCGGCGATCGTGTTCATCGACGTCGGCGACACCGTGGAATGGTCGAACATGCCGAGCCATAACGTCGAAACGCTGGACGGCATGGTTCCCGAGGGCCAAGAGAAGATCAAGACCGAGCTGGGGCAAAACGTCGCCATCCAGTTCGATGTCGAAGGGATCGTCTGTTACAAGTGCACGCCGCATTGGGGCAACCGGATGGGTGGCATCATCGTCGTGGGCAATCCCGAGGATCCGGCGGGAGTCGTCGACCGCTACATGGAAATCACGTTGGAAATGACGCAGCATCTGCCGGCCAGGGGGCTCTTGAAGGACCTGCGCGCCGAGCTCGAGGAGCGCGGCCTCGCATGACGGCGCAGGATCGGGCCACCGCGCCTTACAAGGTGGCGCGAGGGCCAGTCCTAACCGGTTTTGCAGGAGATGAAGGCGCGAAATCATGCGGTTAGCACGAATGGTTCCTTTGATGGTCTGGTCGCTGTCGCTGCTTCTGTGGCAGGCGCCAGCGGCGTTTGCGCAGACTTCGGACCTGAAATCGGATGACCGGCTTCGTGTCTGCGCCGATCCGGCCAGCTTGCCGATGTCCGACAAGAGCGAAACCGGCTACGAAAACGCGCTGGCCGAGTTGATCGCCGACAAGCTGGGCGTGCCTGTTGCGTACACGTGGTACCCCATGGCCACGGGTTTCGTACGCAACACGCTGAACGTCAAACGCTGCGACGTGGTGATGGGCTATGCGCAGGGCCACGAGATGGTGCTCAACACCAATCATTACGCGACGTCCGTCTATGTCCTGATCGTGTCCGAGGACGGGCCGCTGGCCGGGGTGAGATCACTTTCGGACGCGAAGCTTGACGGCAAGCGCATCGGGATCGTCGCGGGCACGCCGCCCGCGTCGCACATGGCGCGCAATGGGCTGATCGGGCAGGCGCGGCCCTACCAGCTTTTCGTCGACCGCCGCCATCAAAGCCCGGCTCAGGACATGCTGGCTGATCTGGACGCCGGAGAGATCGACGCGGCGGTCCTCTGGGGACCGATCGGCGGGCCGCTGGTCAAGCAGGCGCATCCCGATCTTTCGGTGATCCCGCTGGTGGGCGAGACCGAGGCGCCGCGCCTCTATTACCGGATCACAATGGGCGTGCGGCAGGGCGAGAAGGTCTGGCAACGCCAGCTCAACTCGTTGATCCGGCGCCACCAGGACGAGATCGACGCGCTGCTGCGCGAGGCGGGCGTGCCGCTGGTCAATGACATGGGTACCGCGGTCAAAAAACCCGAGGGCTGATGCGGATACTGCTGCTACTCGTGCTGCTGGGAACGCCCGTCGCGACGGAGGCCGAGCAAGTACGCGCGCCCGACGGCTACCGGATGGATCACTACCGCGCGCCGGTCCCCGACACGCTGTCCGGCGCCGAGGTGATCGGGGCCGCCGCGGCGCACGAGTTGTGGCAATCGGGCGACGCGGCCTTCGTGGATGTGATGCCGCGCGCCCCGAAGCCCGACAACCTGCCCGAGGGGACGCTCTGGTACGATGCGCCGCGGCAGTCCATTCCCGGGGCGGTCTGGCTGCCCAATACCGGCTACGGCGCGCTTGCCGAGGAAACGGCCGCGTATTTCAGGCAGGGCCTCGAGGCGGTCACGGATGGGGACAGGGATCACCCCCTGGTGATATTCTGCCTCGCGGAATGCTGGATGTCGTGGAATGCCGCGAAACGCGCGCTGGAGCTGGGCTATGGTCGCGTGCACTGGATGCCGGGCGGCACGGATGCGTGGATCGCAGCGGGCCATCCGACCGAGGCTGTGACCCCCGAACCCGCGCGCTGACGGGTTTGTGACAGCGGTGCGCCCTGTGGGCGCGCAGTGTCAATCGCGTTCGGGCCACGCGGAGGCCTTGGGGGCGCGGCCCCCAAACCCCCGCTCGGGCGTTCGAGCCGGGAGGACCCGGAGGCCGGCGTCGCGCGTGCTCAGCTGTCCGGCGCGCCGAAACGTGCGGTAAGCGCGTCGAGGCCCGCACGGTAGACCCCTGTCACCGCCGCGATGGCGGCCTCGTCGTTCTGCGCCTCAGGCGGGTTGGCACCGGGATCGGCGCGATGGAAGGTGCCGCGCCATGCGACGGTGGATCCGCCGCCGTCGCGCCCCATCACCTCGATCTGCGCTGCGTAGTCGGACACCGGCAGCACCTCCGGGTTCACGTCGGTGATGCGGTAGGCATAGCGCATGGCGTCGGGGCCGTGGCTGTCGAGCGTTTCGTCGATGGTCGGCCCGTCCGCGCCCCCGAGGGTCAGCTGGCGCGTGGCACCGGCCTCGTTGCCGCCTTCGCCGGTCGTGGCATGGATCGCCGGGTGCCAGGACATGTCCTGGAAATCCCCGATCGCGGACCAGACCGTTTCGGCGTCGGCGGCGAGATCGGTCGTGAGCGAGACTTCGAGTTCGACCGGGCTCTCGGCCAGCGCCACGGACGGCAATGCCGCCGCAATGGTCGCCGCAAGGAATAGACGTCGTTTCATTTCGCCTCCTGTCGGAAAATGCGGTTGTCGAGGATGTAGCGCATGCCGCGCCGCCACGCGTCGTCGGTATTGGCGCGGATGTCGACGACGCCGCCGCGCAGCATGTCGCCGGTTTCCGCGTCGCGCAGTTGCAGGTTCATCGCGATGATCAGGTTCGAGACCTTCTGCACCTCGCCCACGAGCGACAGATCCGCGCCGAGCTTTTGCGCCATCCGCGTGTCGCAGCCGTAGCATTTCGCGGGATTGACGATGCGGTCGAGATCTTCTCGCACCGGGGCGAGATCCACGAGGTCGTGGCCTTCGGCCGTAAATCGATCGGTCACCATCGCCTCGAGCATCTCGAGACGTGCGGATTCGGCCGGATCCACGCCCTGCATCTCGCCCTGCAACGAGTCGTCGATATAGGTGATCCCGAAGAACGCCGTCTTCTCGCCGGCCTGGGCTGCCGTCGCGAAACCGAGGAAGATCAACGTCGTCAGGCGCATGGGATGCTCTTATAAAATAAGACTGGGCTGACAGCGTGGGGCTGTTAGGCTTTGTTTGACAACACGGCCAAAGGTAGCGGTTTCCGATGCTTGCCCCGCGCGGCACGGTTTCGCAGCACGCCTTTCAGGGAAAGGCCGGGCAGGGAGGATCACATGCTGACATGCGTTCGGGCGCTTCTGGCGTCTCTTATGATTTGCGGCGCGGCAGCTGCGTCCTGGGCGGTCGAGATGCGCGCCGCCGTCTTGCGGGTGGATTACCCGAGACTTCTGCCGGTGTCGCGATTCGATCTGCGCCCCGGCGATATCGGGTTCGCCGGTGCGGCCTTGGCCGACAGGGATAACGGCACGACCGGCGCGTTCCTGGGCCACAGCTACGAAACGGTGACGCGCGCCGCAGCCCCCGAGGAGGCCGATGCCGCGCTCGAGGAGCTGTTGGCGGACGGCATCCGGGTGATCGTGGTGCAGGCCGAGGCCGGGGATCTGCTGCGCCTTGCCGACCATGCGGCGGAAGAGGGCGCGCTGGTGCTGAATGCATCCGCGCCGGAGACCGGATTGCGCGATGCCGAGTGCCGGGCGAATATCCTGCATGTCGCGCCGTCGCACCAGATGGCGGCCGATGCGGTAGCGCAGTTCGCGGTCTGGAAGCAATGGCAGGACTGGTTTCTTGTCGAGGGCACCAACCCCGCCGACCGCGCGCTCGGCGAGGCGTATCGCCGGGCGGCCGAGAAATTCGGCGCCGCCATCGTGGAAGAGCGTGCGTTCGAGGATACCGGCGGCAGCCGCCGGACCGATTCGGGGCATGTCCTTGTGCAGCGGCAATTGCCGACCTTCATGCAGGGGGCCGAGGATCACGACGTCGTGATCGCCGCCGACGCGACCGATTATTTCGCGAATTATCTGCCCTATCACCTCTGGACGCCGCGGCCGGTGATGGGCTCGGGCGGGTTGCGCCCGGTGACGATGCACGGCGCGCACGAGGCCTGGGGCGCGACGCAGTTCCAGACCCGGTTCGAGGACGTCGCCGGGCGATATGTCATGCCCGAGGATTACAATGTCTGGCTTGCGCTGCGCGCCGTGGGCGAGGCGGTGACGCGGACCGATAGCGGCGCGCCAGACGTGATCCGCGATTACGTGCTGTCGGAGGAATTCGAGCTTGCGGCCTTCAAGGGGCAGCCGGTGACCTTTCGCGGCTGGAACGGCCAGCTGCGCCAGCCGATCCTGCTGTTCGACGGGCGCATCACCGTCAGCGTCAGCCCGCAGGAGGGGTTCCTGCACCAGCGCTCGCCGCTCGACACGCTGGGTCTGGACCAGCCCGAATCGCAATGCACGGCCTTCAACTGACCGGAGACAATCATGAAAACGCTGCTACTCTCGACCGCCCTTGTCGCACTTGGCCTGTCGCCCGCGCTTGCCGGCAAGGCGTTCGTCTCGAATGAACGGGGCAACACCATCACCGTCGTCGATACCGACACCTGGGAGGTGCTGACAGAGTTCGACGGTGGCAACCGCCCGCGCGGCATCACCGTCAGCCCCGACGGCAAGAAGCTTTATGTCTGCGCGTCGGATGACAACCTGGTGCGGGTTTTCGACACCGAGACCTACGAGGAATTGCCCAGCCTGCCCTCGGGCCCGGACCCCGAACTGTTCATTCTCGAGGAAAGCGGCAAGCGGCTGTATATCGCCAACGAGGACGACAACCTCGTCACCGTGACCGACACCGAAACCCGCGAGATCCTCGCCGAGGTGCCGGTGGGCGTCGAGCCCGAGGGAATGGGGATCAGCCCCGACAACAAGTTCGTCGTGAACACTTCGGAGACGACGAACATGGCGCATTTCATCTCGACCGAGGATTACGAGATCAAGTACAACGTGCTGGTCGATCAGCGCCCGCGCTACGCGCAGTATACCGCCGACGGCACGCGCCTTTACGTGTCGGCAGAGATCGGCGGCACCGTCACCGTGATGGACATCGCCGAGGACGGCGCGCCGACGGAGGTGGGCAAGATCACCTTCGAGGTGCCCAACGTTCGCCCCGAATGGCTGCAGCCCGTGGGCATCAAGGTGACCGAGGACGGCAGCCGCGTGTTCGTGGCGCTCGGGCCGGCGAACCGCGTGGCGGTGATCGACGGCGAGAGCCTTGAGGTGCTCGATTACATCCTCACCGGGCAGCGGGTCTGGCAACTGGCGTTCACGCCGGACCAGAAATACCTGATCTCGACCAACGGCAATTCCAACGACATCACGGTGATCGACGTGGAGAAGGAAGAGGCGATCCGATCCGTGCAGGTCGGCCAGGCGCCGTGGGGCGTGGCGACCATCGAGTAACCTCGTGGACACATCAACCGAAGACCGAAAGGACATCAGATGAAGAAACTTGCTGTTTTCACCCTTGCGATGCTTGTGGGCGGTCCCGCCGCCGCCGCGCCGCTTTGTGACGAAATGGGCTTTGCCGGGCTGCTGGCCAATTGCAACCGGGGCGAACCGATCGAGCTGGTGCTCGGCTCGGGCAAGGAGTTGGGCGAGGACCGTACGCTGGAATCCGGGGCCTATTACGAGATGGAGATCACCGCCGACGGATCCGCCGAACTGGCGCTGTCGGGACCGGATTTCTTTCGCGCGATCTGGATGGACGAGATCGTGATCAACGGGATCGAAATACGCCCGATGGCCGTGGACAGCCTCGAGTTCGACGAGGCGGGCACGCTGGAATTGTCCTTTGTCGCGATCAAGCCGGGGCGGCACGTGCTGCGAATCCCCGGATCGACCGGTGAAAGCCAGATGGTNACGCTGGAATTGTCCTTTGTCGCGATCAAGCCGGGGCGGCACGTGCTGCGAATCCCCGGATCGACCGGTGAAAGCCAGATGGTGACCTTCAACATCCAGTAAGGGGCCCTGCGCGTTTGAGACTTTTCCGCCTCATCAAGGGAACCGGCAGGCGCGGGATTCTCCCGCGCCTGTCTCTGGTGCTGGGGCTGCTTCTTGGTGGTCCGGCCATGGGCGACGAGGATCTTCCGGTGATCCGCGCCGCCGTGCTGAAGATCGGCACGGTCAACTGGGAATTGCAGACCATCCTGCGCGAGGGCCTCGATCGCGAACACGGTTTCCGGCTGGAGGTGCAGGGCTACGCCGACACCGCCGCCACCCATCTTGCGGTGCAGGGTGGGGCGTCGGATCTGGCGGTGGCCGACATGATCTGGCTGGCGCGGCAGCGCGCGGCGGGGCGCGATTACCTCTTCATCCCATATTCGCGCGCCGTGGGGGGCCTCGTGGTACCCGAGGGCAGCCCTGCGCGGAGCCTCGCGGACCTTGCCGGCGGCAAGATCGGCATCGCGGGCGGGCCACTGGACAAGTCATGGCTGATCCTGCGCGCTTACGCGCGGGCCACGCATGACATGGATATCGCTGCGGACACCGAGCAGGTTTATGGCGCGCCGCCGCTGATCTACAGATCGGCGGTCGGTGCGGATTACGCGGGGGCGATCAATTACTGGCATTACCTGGCCCGGATGAAGGCCGAGGGCATGCGCGAGCTGATCTCGGTGGGTGAGGCCGCGCAGGCGCTCGGCCTCGACCCCGAGACGCCGCTTCTGGGCTATTACATGCGCGAGGCGTTTCTGGGGGACAATCCGGGGCTGGCGCAGGCCTTTTATGAGGCAAGTCGCGCGGCCAAGGACCTGCTGGGACGCTCGGACGCGGCATGGGACGCGCTGCGCCCGCTGATCGACGCGCAATCCCAGGCACAATTCGCGCAGCTGCGCGCCGACTGGCTGGCCGGCGTGCCGCCGCGCGGGCCGGTGGACCCCGAGGGCGCCCGTGCGATGTTCGCGCTGATGCACGATCTGGGCGGGCGCGCGTTGATGGGCGACGCCGCGCAGATCCCGCCGGGATTGTTCGCCCCGGTCGAATGAGCGCAGGGGCGCAAAGCCGCGGTTTGCCCGTGCCGGTGCTGTCGCTGGCGGCGCTTGTGCTGGTCTGGGCCGTCGCGGCGCTCCTGACCCGCGACACGCAGCTATTGCCTGCGCCGTGGCAGTTGGTCGTCCCGTTCCGGGACGAGCTGCTTTCCGGCGCCTTGCTTTATCACTTGGGGATGACGTTGTGGCGAGTGGGCTGCGCTTTCGTGATCGCCATGTGCATCGGCGTGGCCCTCGGGCTTGCCATGGGGCGGTCGGCGGGGCTGGATCGCTGGTTCGATCCGTGGCTAGTGGTGTTTCTCAACCTCCCGGCACTGGTGGTGATCGTGCTGTGCTACCTGTGGATCGGGCTGACGGATGTGGCCGCGGTCCTCGCCGTCAGCCTCAACAAGATCCCGTTCGTGACCAGCGTGCTGCGCGAGGGGGCGCGGGCGCTCGATCCCGGTCTCGATGCGATGGCGCGGGTCTACGGGATGTCGCGGCGCGCGCGGCTTCGTCACGTGGTGCTGCCGCAACTTGCGCCGTTCATCGCCGGGGCCGCGCGGTCGGGCGTGGCGCTGATCTGGAAGATCGTGCTGGTGGTGGAATTCCTTGGCCGGTCCTCGGGCGTGGGGTTCCAGATCCACATGTATTTCCAGCTGTTCGACGTGGGCATGGTGCTGGTCTACGCGCTGTCCTTCATCGCGGTGATGCTGGCGGTGGAATGGGCGGTCCTGCAACCGTGGGAGCGGCGCGTGCGGCGCTGGCGCAACGCATGATCGAGGTGGCGATCGACGCCAAGTCTTTTGGTGATGTGCAGGTGCTGGGCAAGGTCCATTTCACCCTCGCCGCGGGCGAGACGCTAGCGATCCTCGGGCCGTCGGGCGTGGGCAAATCGACGCTGCTGCGGATCGTTGCCGGCATCGATATCGCGTATCAGGGCCATGTGCGCGTGCCGGCGCGGCGGGCGATGGTGTTTCAGGACCCGACGCTGCTGCCGTGGCGTTCGGCGCTGGACAACCTGCGGATCGTGCACCCGGATCTCGGCGACTGGGCGGCGCGCGCCACGTTGGCCAAGGTCGGGCTGGGCGACCGGGCCGGGGCCTTTCCCGGGCAGTTGTCGCTGGGCCAGCAGCGCCGGCTGAGCCTTGCGCGGGCCTTTGCCGGACGGCCCGAGCTTCTGGTGATGGACGAGCCGTTCGTGTCGCTCGATGCTGCCACCGCAGACGAGATGCTGGGCCTGACCGAGGCGCTGATCGCCGAGACGCGGCCCGCCACGGTGTTCGTCACCCATTCGCCCGTCGAGGCCGCGCGGCTGGCCGACCGGGTGCTGCATCTGGATGGTGCGCCGGCGAGTTTGAGAGCCGCGCCCGCTTGTGATCGGCCCGCATCCGGGGCAGGGTCGCGCGCGAACGGAGGGCGAGATGGCCGAACTTGAGGTGCGCGATCTGCGGTTTCGCTACGGCGCGAAACAGGCGCTGGACGGGGTGTCCTTCGTGCGGCCCGAAGGCAGTTTCTGCGCGCTGCTGGGGCCCAACGGCGCGGGCAAGTCCACGCTGGTGTCGCTGCTGACGCGGCTTCTGGTCGCGCCCGAGGGCGAGATCGCCATCGCCGGGCACGATCTGGCGCGCGCGCCCCGCCGGGCGCTCGCCGATCTGGGGGTGGTGTTCCAGCAGCCGACGCTAGACCTGAACCTGACGGTGCGCCAGAACATGCGCTATTTCGCGGCGTTGCACGGGTTGCCGCGGCGTGGGCTGGATGCGCGCATCGATGCCGCCCTCGACCGGTTGGACATGGCCGAGCGCGCGCAGGAGCGGGTGTCTGCCCTCAACGGCGGACACCGGCGGCGGATGGAGCTGGCGCGCGCGCTGCTGCACAAGCCGCGCGTGCTGCTGCTGGACGAGCCGACCGTCGGCCTCGATGCCGCCGCAAGGGCCGCCATCGTCGGGCATGTGCATGACCTGGCCGACGAGGGGCTGTGCGTGCTCTGGACCACGCATCTGACCGACGAGGTGCGCAACGACGATCACCTGCTGGTGCTGCACGAGGGGCGCCTCCTCGCCGACGGCGTCACGCGCGACATTTGCGGGCAGACGCCGTTGCTGGACTGGTTCCTGGATCGCACCGGGGCGGCGGCATGACCGGGTACTGGGGTGTGGCGCGCGCCATCATGGGCCGCGAGTTCCTGCGCTTCGTGCATCAGCGCGAGCGTTTTCTGGCGGCTTTGGTGCGCCCGCTGATCTGGCTTCTGGTCTTTGCGGCGGGGTTTCGGGCCGCATTGGGCCTGTCGATCATCCCGCCCTACCAGACCTACATCACCTACGAGACCTATATCGTGCCCGGCCTTTGCGCGATGGTGCTGTTGTTCAACGGCATGCAAAGCTCTCTCAGCCTTGTCTATGACCGCGAGATGGGGTCGATGCGGCTGCTGCTGACCAGTCCCTTCCCGCGCTGGTGGCTGCTGTTCTGCCGGCTTTTGGGGGCGACGCTGATCTCGGTGCTGCAGGTCTACGCGTTTCTCGGCATCGCCGCGCTGTTCGATATCACCATGCCGCTTTGGGGCTATGTCGCGGTATTGCCGGGGCTGGTGCTGGGCGGGCTGATGCTGGGTGCGCTCGGGCTGGTGCTTTCGTCATTCATCACCCAGCTGGAGAATTTCGCGGGCGTGATGAACTTCGTGATCTTCCCGATGTTCTTTCTGTCCTCCGCGCTTTACCCTCTGTGGAAGATGGCCGAAAGTTCGGAACTTCTGCACGATATCTGCGCGTTCAACCCGTTCACCCATGTGGTCGAGCTGATCCGCTTCCTGCTATATCTGCAGATCAACTGGTCGGCGCTGGCCTGGGTGCTGGGATCGACGGCGGTGCTGGCGGCGCTGGCAATACGGGCCTATGACCCCTCGCGCGCGCTGATGAAACGCAAGGGTTAGCCTGTCACGACATGCGGCGGCATTGCCAGCGGCGGATGTCGAGTTCCGGGTGGTTTTCCATCCAGCGGGCCAGTTCGGGCTGGGCCAGACGCTGGCACGCCGCGGGTGAAATGTCGCCCAGGATCAGGCGCCGTTCGGCGCAATCATCCGGCGCGGCGGCCATGCAGGTGACAAATAGCAGTTCGATCATGATACACCTCGTCGCAGTAGATCAGGGTCCACGGACCCATCATGCCCCGTAAGCGATGGTAACCCGATTCGAATGAGTTTCACCCGCCTGCCCGAAAATCACTGTGAGGCCCTTGGTTTTGCCGGGCCGCCGCCGGATTTTCCGGCATCTCTTAGGGGGGCGGGCAGATGAAGGTCACCGAATCGCTGAAAGCGAGACTGGGGATCGGCGCGGCACTGCTGGGCGGGGTGACGCTGATACTGGCGGCGCTGCTCTATCTCGGGATGACCCGCGTCGCCGACCGGCTGGATGCCGCGCTGACCTCGGAGGCGCGGATGACGCGCTATGCGATCCTGTCGCGCGAGGTATCCACCTTCCTGGTGATCGCCACGGAAACCGTGCAGACTGGTCAGCCCGCCGATGCGCGCGCCGAGCGGCTGACCCCGGTCTCGGGGGCGCTATCGCGGACCTTCACGGCGCTGCGCGCCGACCTGGAAGGCGCCGTGGACGAGGCGCGGGGGCTGGGGCTCGACATGCAGTCGCGGCACGCGACGCAATCGCTGGGACTTGCGCGGATGGAGGCGTTGCTGGACAACACGCTGTCGGCGCTGCGGGCGCCCGGCACCGACCGGGCGCGGCTGCGCGCCCATATCGACAGCTTTGCCAATGCGTTCGACCCGCTGCTGAACGCGGCCGTCAACACAGAGCGGATCTTTCGCAACGACATCCTGAGCGGGATCGAGGATCTGCGCCAGCGACTGTCGTTGGCCGCGATCGTGCTTGCGCTGTTGGCCGTGGGCCTCGCGGCGGCGTTCCATTTCGGCCTCATCCGCCCGCAGTTCCGGCGGCTCGACAGGCTGCGCGATGCCGCGCAGGAGATCGGGCAGGAAAATTTCGTGGTCTCGCTGCCGGCCGGGGGCAACGACGAGATCGGACGGCTTTACGCCGAGACCGGGCGCATGGCGGCGGCGCTCGCGGCGCGGCGCGACGCGGTGCGGGCCGACCGGGCGCGGCTGAACGAGACCATCGCGCAGCGTACCGAGGCGCTGCGCGTCGCCAATGTCAGGCTGGAAGAGATCGACGCGGCGCGCCGCCGCTTCTTTGCCGATATCAGCCACGAATTGCGCACCCCGCTGACCGTCATCCTGATGGAGGCGCAGATCGGCCGGCAGGGCGGCGAGGGCGCAAGCGCGGCTTTTGCGACGATCGAGGCGCGCGCGGACCGGCTCAACCGTCGGATCGACGACCTGCTGCGCGTCGCGCGCTCTGACACCGGCCAGTTGATGCTCGACCCGGTCGCGACGCCGCTCGACCGGATCGCGGCGCAGGTCGTCGAAGAGGTGCGCGCCGAGATCGACACCGAGGGGCTGACGCTGGAGGTTGCCGAAATGCCTGCGTTGCAGGTCACCTGCGATCCCAACTGGCTGCGGCAGGTGGTCGTCGGACTGCTGCGCAACGCCCTGCGCCACGCGCGGGATGGCGGGCGGCTGCGCCTTGCGCCGGTGACGGACGAGGCGCGGGGCGGTTTCTCGATCACGGATAATGGCCCCGGCATCGCGCGCGCGGATCAGGCGTGGGTGTTCGAGCGGTTCGCGCAGGCCGGGCGCGCGCAGGGCGCGGGGTTCGGCATCGGCCTGGCGCTGGCGAAATGGGTGATCGAGGCGCAGGGCGGGGCGATTGACCTGCAAAGCCCGGTGCGGCGCGCGGACGCCCTCGGGCCGGCACCCGGGACCAAGATATCGGTTCGCCTGCCGCGCGCGACGGGCTAGGATGTGACCCATGCGAAAACAGCTTCTGATCGTCGAGGACGACCCGGAAATCACCTCTGCGCTGACGCGCGGTCTGGCGTTGCACGGCTATGATGCGGCGTCGGAGAACCGCGCCGCGCGCGCCCTGGCGCGGCTGCATGAGGGGCCGTTCTCTTGCGCCATCGTCGATGTGATGCTGGGCACCGATAGCGGGCTTGCGCTGGTGCGCGACGCGCGGGCGCGCGGGATGACGCTGCCGATCCTGATGCTGTCGGCGCTGTCGGAGGTCGAGGATCGCGCCGCCGGGCTGGAAGCGGGCGCCGACGATTACGTGGTCAAGCCGTTCGCCTTCGACGAACTGGTCGCGCGTCTGCGCGTGCAGGAAAGCCGCGCCGGCCAGCGTCACCCGGCGCCGGCCACCCTGTGCCCGCGGTCGCGCGAAGTGCGGCGCGGCGGCGACGCGGTGACCCTGACAGAGCGGGAATTCGCGCTGCTCGCGCGGCTTGTCGAGACGGGCGGCGCGCCGCAGCCGCGGCATGTCCTGTTCGAGGCGCTCTGGGCGTCGGACGGATCGGTCAGCGAGAACGTGGTCGATGTCTATATCGGCTATCTGCGCCGCAAACTCGCCGGCGCCGGCATCGGGTTCGAGATCCGGACGATCCGCAGCAAGGGCTTCTGCATCCACGGCACGCCGCCGGTGATCGCCGGGGGCTGAGCGCGGATCGGTGCCGACCAAAGTCTGCACGGCTCTTATAAAATAAGGGTTGGCCGAATTGGCGCATTCTGACAGGATGCTAAAGACACAGCCTAGAGGAGGATCTTTGTCATGGCATGGAGCAAACCAACCATCCGCGAAATCGAGTGCGGCATGGAGATCAACATGTACGGCCCCGAATTCGAGGACGATCGCGAAGTATTGTTCTGATCTGGTGCGCGCGGGAGTGACATGAATTTCCGCGCGCGCATACTCGGGGCGGCGGCCGGTGGTGGACTTCCGCAGTGGAATTGCGGTTGCGACAACTGCAACCTTGCCCGCGCCGGGGAAATACCGTCCCAAACACAGTCATCCGTCGCCGTTTCGCCAGATGGCAAGTCGTGGGCGGTATTGAACGCCTCGCCCGACATTCGAGAGCAACTTGCGCGCACGCCGGAACTGCACCCGACGGGACTGCGTGACATGCCGCTTGCGAGTGTGCTGGTCACAAACGGGGATATCGACCACGTCGCCGGGCTTTTGACGCTGCGCGAGATGCAGCCATTCACGCTTGCCGCGACACCGGGAATCCACGAGGTTCTCGAAGCCAACCCGATCTTCGACGCGCTCAACCGGTCGGTCGTGACGCGCAAGGCCGTCCGCCTCGAAGAACCGTTTGCGCTGCTGCCGGGGCTTGAGGCGACGCTTTTCGCGGTGCCCGGCAAGGTGCCGCTGTACATGGAAGGCGAGGAGGTGCAGACCGACCTTGTGGGCGAGCAGACCGTGGGGGTGGAAATGCGAGCCGGACCGGCGCGCATCTATTACATCCCCGGATGCGCCATGATGACCGACGCGCTGCGCGCGCGCCTCGATGGGGCAAGCCTGGTGTTCTTCGACGGCACGCTCTGGCGCGATGACGAGATGCGGCGCGCAGGCCTCGGCGAGAAGACCGGCAAGCGCATGGGCCACATGTCGATGAGCGGCGCGGACGGCACTATCGCCGCCTTCGAGCAGATCCGCGTGGGGCGAAAGGTTTTCGTGCACATGAACAACACCAACCCCGTCAATCGCCGCGATTCGGATGAATTGGCGCAGGCGGAGGCGGCCGGCTGGACCGTCGGGCGCGATGGAATGGAGATCACGCTATGACCCTCTCGCAATCCGATTTCGAGGCGCGTCTGCGGCAGATCGGCGCAGAGCGGTATCACGACCGCCACCCCTTTCATGCCCGGTTGCATGGCGGCGAGTGCACCCCCGACGAGGTGCGCGCCTGGGTGATCAACCGCTACTATTACCAGCATTCGATCCCGATGAAGGACGCGGCCTTCATGTCCCGTGTCGAGGATCCCGAGCTGCGCCGCATCTGGCGCGCGCGGATCGAGGATCACGATGGCACCGACACCAACGAGGGCGGCATTCGCCGCTGGATGCGGCTGGCCGAGGCCGTGGGGCTGGATCCCGATTACGTCGCCTCGCGCGAAGGCGTGCTGCCGGCCACCCGGTTCGCCGTCGATGCCTATGTGCGATTCGTGCGCGACAAGACACTGCTCGAGGCGGTCGCGGCCTCGCTGACCGAGCTTTTTGCGCCGAAGATCCACGCGCAGCGGATCGAGGGGTTGCTGCAGAATTACGATTTCGCCGATGACAGCGCGTTGTCGTATTTCCGCAACCGGCTGAAGGAGGCGCCGCGCGACGTAGCCTTCGGCCTGCAATGGGTGCTCGACCACGCCGACACGGCCGAGAGACAGGATGCCGCCGCCGCCGCGCTGACCTTCAAGACGGATGTCCTCTGGGCGCAGCTCGACGCGCTTTACAGCGCCTATGTCGACCCTGCGCGCATCCCCCCCGGCGCGTGGCAGCCCGGCGAGGGCCTGATGATGCGGCGGGCGTCATGATGCGCGCCGGCGACATACCGGCCCTGCCGCGCGGCGTCCGGCTGCATTACGACCGGGTGCGCGAGGCGTGGGTGCTGCTTGCGCCGGAACGCGCGGTGACGCTGGATGCGATCGGTCACGCCATCCTGTCGGAGGTTGACGGGCAGCGCAGTTTCGGCGAAATCACCCGCATGTTGGCCGATAAATACGACGCCCCGTCCGAGCAGATCGCCAAAGACAGCGCGGGTTTCCTTTCGGCGCTGCGCGACCGGCGGTTTCTGGACGTGTCCCCATGATGGCCGCCAGCCCCCCGATCGCCATGCTGGCCGAGCTGACGCATCGCTGTCCGCTGTCCTGCCCCTATTGCTCGAACCCGCTGGAACTGGCCCGGCAGGAGACAGAGATCGACACCGCCACCTGGTGCGACGTGTTCCGGCAGGCCGCCGATCTGGGCGTGCTGCAACTGCACCTGTCCGGCGGCGAGCCGGCCTCGCGCCGCGACCTGGTGCCGCTGGTCGAGGCGGCGCGCGATGCCGGGCTTTACACCAATCTGATCACCTCGGGGATCGGGCTGACAGAGAAACGGCTGCACGCGCTCGACGCGGCGGGCCTCGATCACGTGCAACTGTCGCTGCAGGGCACCGATCCGGCCATGGCCGACGAGATCGGCGGCTATCGCGGCGGCTTCGCGCGCAAGATGCAGGTGGCGGAATGGATCGGCGAGATCGGCTTTCCGCTGACGCTGAACGTAGTGCTGCACCGGCGCAACCTGCACCAGTTGCCGCGCGCCATCGAGATGGCGCAGGAGATGGGCGCGCGCCGCATCGAGGTGGCCACCGTGCAATTCCACGGCTGGGCGATCGAGAACCGCGCCGCCCTGATGCCCACCAAGGAGCAGGCGCGCGAGGCCTCAAGGCTGGTGGCCGAGGCGCGCGCGCAGCTCAAGGGGCGGCTGGTGATCGACTACGTGCCGGCCGATTACCACGAGGATCTGCCCAAGCGCTGCATGGGCGGCTGGGGCAGCAGCGGGCTCAACATCACACCCGACGGGCGGGCGTTACCCTGTCACGCAGCGGAAACCATCCCGCATCTGCAATTCGACCGTGTGACGGAGCGTCCGCTGTCGGACATCTGGTATGACGGGTCGGCCTTCAACGCCTATCGCGGCACCGACTGGATGCAGGAGCCGTGCCGCAGTTGCGACCGCCGCGAGATCGATTTCGGCGGCTGCCGCTGCCAGGCGATGGCGCTGCTGGGCGATCCGGCGGCGACCGATCCGGTTTGCGTGAAATCCCCGCATCACGGCGTGCTGCAGGAAAGCGCCGACACATATGCCACGCAGGACGAGGCACCGCTGGTCTATCGCGGCTTTCCCGAAAAGACGCCCAAGGCGCAGAACGGCTGAGACCTGAACAGCCGGATCTCTCGGTCGCGTCAGGGCAGAGCGGGGCCGCGCGCATGGCACGGCCCCGCGGCGGGTCGCGTCACTCGGCGATGCCGGCCAGCTTTTCCGCCGCCGCGTCGTTCACCCAGTCGATCCACGTCGTCTTGTTGCCGGTCAGGAAATGCACCGCGGCCTCTTCGGCGGAGGCGCTGTTATCCGTCTGCCAGGCCAGCAGGTTGCTCAGTTCCTGCGTGCCGAACGAGATGTTGCTGACCAGCTCGAAGACCTCGGGATTGCGTTCCGCGAAATCGGTCGTCACCACGGTCAGCACGGGGGCCGCGGGGTACGAGGACTTGCGCGGGTTGGCGCAGTCCTGCGTCTGGTTGCAGGCGTGGATCTCGGCATCGTGGGGACCCATGTCGACCGCGACCATGTCGTAGCGCCCCAGCACGGCCGTCGGGCCCCAGTAATAGCCGAACCACGGCTCGCGGTTTTCATAGGCCGCGGCCATCGAGGCGGGCAGCGTCTCGCCCGAGCCGTGGTCGAACACCTCCATGCCGTGGCGCTCGAAGTCGAACGCCTTGACGAGGTTGTCATTGGCGATCCGGCAGCCCCAGCCATCGGGGCAGTTGTGGAAACGCCCGCCCACCAGTTCGGGGTTGTCGAGGATGCCGTCGATGGTGGCAAGTTCCGGATGCGCCTCGACGAGGTAGGCGGGCACCCACCAGTTTTCGCTGCCGCCATCGGCGAAGACATCGGCCGCCTTGCGCACCTTGCCCTCTTCCTCGAGGCGGAAATAGGCCTGCGCCGAGTTCACCCAAAGCTCCGGGACGACATCGGGCTCGTTGTTCTCGGCCAGCGAGGTGATCGCCGTGGTCGTGGCCGATTGCACGATCTGCACGTCGCAGCCATAGCCCTGTTCCATCAGGAAGGCGGTGATCTTGGTGATGATCTGGCCCGAGGCCCAGTTCATTTCGGCCACCGAAACCTCGCCGCAATCGGCATGCGCCGTCACGGGTGCTGTCAGGGCGCCGAAGGCGCAGGCGAGTGTGAGTTTCTTCATGGTTTGTCTCCCGGTTGGTTGGTTTTCGTTTTTAGGGGCGGTCGTTCAATCGTTGTCGGTGCCCGCGGCACCGGCCCCGGCGCGCGACTGCACCGAGGCGGGAACGGTGATATGCAGCGCGAGCGCGTCAAGGGCCCGCCAGTCGTCGAGGCTGATGGCGGGAATCGGCGGTGGCGCGCCCTGCACGGTCCCGCCCGGGGTGGTCGCCTGCACCGCGGTGATCGCCACGTCGGCGGGCTGCGCCCCCTCTTGCCTGACCGGATCGAGCTGTGGCGCGACATTCGCGGCATGCACGAGGGCCCCGTGCTGGTCCCAAGTGACGTGCAGCCCCGTGCCGAGGCGCCCCGCCGCGCGCGCGGCGAAGGGCAGCAGCATCAGCGGAGTGGCGACGCGGCCGATGTGGAGCGTGCCCGCGCCCGGCCCCTCCGGCAGGCCGGCGAAATCGGCCAGGGCGATACCGCAGCGCAGCGGGCACTGCGCGCCCGGGGTCGCCTTCCAGTGCTGCGGCGCGGGTCGGGGGCGGGCCAGGTCCGGGGCCTCGGTCAGCAAGGCCAGCGTGATCGACGGCCCCGGCAGGCCCGCGCGCGACAGCCACGCGGCGGCCCACCCGGCCTCTTCGGCCTCGCCCCAGTCAAGGCCGGCGCCGCGCGCCGCCTTGAAGCAGAGGGCGTTGATCTCGGACAGCGACAGGCGTACGGGCCGGTCGCTGGTCGGTGCGGCCCCCGGGGGCGGCGGATCGCCCGGCGACACCATCACGCCCCGTCGCCGCGCCCGAGATCGTCGGGATAGGGCGCGCCCTGGAAGAGGCTGATTCGCAACCAGCGGTCGGATCGCGGATCGAAGCGGGTGGCGCCGAAAAGCGCCAGCTTGTAGCGCAAGAGGTCGATGGGCATCATCTGCGCGTCGATCAGGTTGTCGCGGATTTCCGCGAAGGGATGGCGCGCGGTGATCTGCGCGCGGCGCACGATCAGTCGGTGTTCGGGATGCGCCAGCAGGAATCGCGCGAGCGGGGCGTCCCGCGGCTCATCTTCAAGCGCCGCCCAAAGCGCCGCCGCCCGCCGCCCGGTATCGAGCGGCAGTTCGCGCGCCGCGCCGTCCTCCTCGAACCGTTCGCCGAGGCGGGGTTCGAGCTTTTCCTCGGAGATGTACCAGAAGCGCGCGCAATGGGCGGGGTCGTCGAAATCGGCTTCGATGGCCCAGCCGTAATGGTCGCGCAGGATGTGACGCAGGTCGGCCACGCGCATGGTGCCGTCGATGCCGAACTGTGCCTTTTCGTCGGCCTGCATGCACCCGGCCAGACCGTCGATCAGGTCGCCATGCGGCTCGAGCATCGCGGCCAGCAGCGCCTCCTGCGCCTCGAGCGGCAAATGCGCCTGCCCCCAGTGCCAAAGCCCGTCCCAGGGGTGCGGCGCGTCGGTGTTCCAGTCCTGCGCGACATGGGTCTCGAGCCGCGCGAGGCCGTTGCGCAGATCGTCGAGCTTGGCGGCCTGCACGGGATGCGCGCTTTGCCAGTCGGATGCGTTTTGAACCGCCGCCGCCAGCGCCGTGCGAAACCCGGCAAGCGCATGATCCGTTGCACGGTCCTGAGCTCGCACCCGTGCGAGCGCCTCTTCGCGGGCCATCATCCAGTTGTTGAGCAGCACGGGATGCCGCACGAGGAACGGCGCCATGCCGAGCCCGGTGGAATTGCCGACGCCAAGCTCGCAGCGCAGATCCGCGGCAAGCGGCACGGCGCCCTCGCCGCCGCGCAACTGCGCCAGATGCTCGACCAGATCGACGGTGAAGGCGCGGATCAGCCAGACCGACAGCATCTCGGCCTGGAAGGGAGAGCCGAGCGCCGGGCGCCCCGCGATCATCGCGCGGTCAGCGGCGCCGAACTTGCCGGATCCGTAAACGGCGGTGGTGCGCATCAGATAGCCCGTCTCGCGCAGCATCTGCGGGTTGGGCTGCTGACCCGCGGCCAGCCGCGCGACCACATGTTCGAACAGTCGCACAGAGCGGTTCGCGCGGCTGAGCGACAACTCGCGCGGGGTGACGCGACCGGCTTCCTGCAGCGGCACGTTGGCGGCGAGCCTGTCCAGATCCGCGGCGTCGGGCGTGCCGTCGAAAAGCGTGAAGGTCGCGTCCCACGCCGTCGCGATCACCCGGTCCGAGCGCGCCTCGTCGGGCAGGTCATGCGCGAAGGCCACGAGGCTGAGGCTGTCCTCGGGCCCGGTCATGCGGTAGACGGCGCGGCCCACGCCGCGCGCGTCGATGTCCCAGACCGGCCGGTCGAACCGCCACCCCTCGGCGGTGATCCGGCGCAGTAGCTGGCGCAGGAACGACAGCCGCGTCGGGTGGCTGCACCCCATCCGGTCGAGGCGCATGACCTCGGCCGGATGGCGCCGGAACGCCGCCACGGTGTCGTCCGAAACTGTCTCGACGGGTCCGTTCATCCTAGCCTCCCGTTTTCAAGGCCCGGCCCTTTTCCAACGTGATCCGCACCGCGTCCCACAAAGACGGCAGCAGGATCAGCGACACCGGCGCCGCGGTCACCACGATAAAGCTTTGCAGCTTGCCGATCCCGCCCGAGCCGACCGAGATCAGGATGATCGCCATTACGCCCATGGCCAGACCCCAGAAGACGCGCACCGCCGTCGACGGGTTGACGCCATGCGACATCGACACCGAAAGCGAATAGGTCATCGAGTCGCCCGTCGTCGCGACGAAGATGGTCGTCAGCACGAGGAACAGCAGCGAGACGATGAAGCCCATAGGCAAGGCCTGTGTCACCGCCAGAAGCGCCGCGGGCAGGTTGAACCCCTCGAACGCCGTCGAGACCGTGCCGGGATTGGCCAGTTCCAGCCCCAGGCCGGTGCCGCCGACGATGGTGAACCAGCCCATGGTCACCAGCGGCGCGACGATCGACAGCATGATCACGATGGACCGGATCGACCGGCCGCGGCTGACGCGGGCGATGAAGATCGCCATCAACGGGCCATAACCCAGGAACCAGCCCCAGAAGAACACCGTCCACCAGCCCAGCCAGCCCGCAGGTTCGAACAGACCGGCCTCGCCACGATAGAGCGCGAGCGAAAAGAAGTTGGCCAGATGCGTGGAAAGCCCGGAAAAGAAGCTTGAAAACAGAAAGACCGTCGGCCCGGCCACGAGGATGAAGGCCAGAAGGACGCCGCCCAGGATCATGTTGATCCGGCTGAGAAGCTGGATCCCCTTGTTCACGCCGGTGATCGCCGAAATCAGGTAGATGCAGGTCAGCACGGCGATGACGGTTGCCTGAGTGGTCAGGACATCTGGAATGCCGAAAAGCGTCTCGAGCCCGTAACTGACCTGCAGCCCGAGAAATCCGATCGGGCCGACCGTGCCGGCGACGACGGCGATGATGCACGCCGAATCGGCGATGTAGCCGATGGGTCCGCTGATCGCGCGGTCGCCGAAGACAGGGTAGAGCAGCGTGCGCGGCGCGAGCGGCAGGCCCTTTTCATAATGGTAATGCATCAGCATCACGGTGGTCAGGCTGCCGAGGATGGCCCAGGCGAGAAACCCCCAATGCAGGTAGGATTGCGCCAGCGCGTAAGGCACCGCCTCTGCGGTGTTCGCCTCGACCCCCTCGAAAAGCGGCGGCACCGAGACGAAATGCGCCATCGGCTCGCCGGCCGCCCAGAAGACACCGCCGCCGGCCAGCAGGGTGCACATCACCATCGATCCCCACTGGAAGACGGTGAATTCGGGTTTGTCGAGGGCGCCCATGATGGCTTTTCCGCCCGGCAGCACGGCGATCAGGAGGCCGATGAAGAAGGTCGCGAGCAGCAGAAGCTGCCAGTAGAGGCCAAAGAACCGGGCCGACCATGCAAAGGAGGTGTCGACGATGGCCGACAGGGTCTCGAGGCTCACCAGGGCAAGGATGCAGACCGCGGCGATGAACCCGCCGGTCAGGAAGAAGATCGGAAGATTGACCCCGTCGAGGCCGCTTTCGCGCTTGCCGGGTCCGGGCGGAAGGATGTCCGCCATAATGTCCTTGTCCGTCATGGTGTCTCTATCCGTCGGTTATGGCGGAGGCGATCTTGTGACACCTCTCGCGGTTGGGTCCGTGTCATGAAACGGGGCCGAAGCTCCGGTCGAAAAAGGCGCGCCAGTTGGTGCCCATGATGCCCGCCACATCCGTGTCGGACAGGCCGGTGCCGCGCAGGCCCGCCTCGATCTGCCCGAAATCGCGGTTGTCGCGGAACCAGCCGGGCATCGGCGGGAATCCGGGCGCGGCCGCGCTGCCCTCGCCGTAATCCATGCGCTTGGTCCAGCGGCCCGCGCGCATCCAGTCCACGACGCTGTCGGGCTGGTCCTGGCAGAGGTCCGTGCCGATGCCGACGCGGTCCGGTCCGATCCGGTCGGCGGTGCGCGCGACCATCTCGCAGAAATCGGTCAGGGTGCAGTCGCTGCCGCCGCGCAGGTGATGCGGGTAAAGCGAAAAGCCCAGCATCCCGCCGCTTTCGGAAAGCGCATCGAGAACGCGGTCGGACTTGTTGCGCCGCGCGGCGTGCCAGCTTGCGGGGTTGGCATGGGTGATGGCTATGGGCCGGGTCGAATGGTCGATCGCCTCCAGCGTCGAGCGTTCGCCGGAATGGCTCATGTCGACCACCAGCCCGACGCGGTTCATTTCCGTCACCACCTCGCGGCCCATCCGGGTAAGGCCGGTATCCTCGGCCTCGTAGCAGCCCGTCGCCAGCAAGGACTGGTTGTTGTAGCTCAGTTGCATGAAGCGCAGCCCAAGGCGGTGCAGCACCTCGACAAGCCCGATATCGTCCTCGATGCAGCTTGGGTTCTGCGACCCGAAGAAGATCGCCGTGCGCCCGGTGTCCTGCGCAAGGGTGATGTCCGCGGCGCTGAAGCCCTGGAATATCAGGTCGGGATGGCGCTCGAACCGGCGGTTCCACGCCTCGATGTTCAGCACCGTCTCGCGGAAATTCTCGTGGTAGGTGATGGTCGCATGTACCGCATCGACGCCGCCCTCGCGCATCTGCCGGAATATCTTTTCCGACCAGTTGGCATATTGCAGCGCGTCGATGCGGGGTGCGGTCATACCGGAGATCCCGAATGGATGTAGGCGGTCTTGACGGTGGTGTAGAATTCCTCGGCATAGCGGCCCTGTTCGCGGGGGCCATAGCTTGATGCGCCGCGCCCGCCGAAGGGGACGTGGTAATCGGTCCCGGCGGTGGGCAGGTTGACCATCACGCAGCCCGCCCGCGCGTTGCGGCGGAAATGCGTGGCGCGCGCGAGGTCGCGGGTCATGATGCTTGCGGTCAGCCCGAACTGGGTGTCGTTGGCGATCTGCAGTGCCTCGCCGTAGCTGCCGGCCTTGAGCACGCAGGTGACAGGCGCGAACATTTCCTCGCGGTTGATGCGCATGGCGCCCGTGGTGCCGGCGAAGACGGCGGGCGCCATGTAGTAGCCGTCGGTCGCACGCTCCAGCCGCTCGCCGCCGCAAAGCAGCTCCGCGCCCTCGTCCCGGCCGATGCGGATATAGTCGAGATTGCCGCGCAACTGCGCCTCGCTGACCACGGGGCCGATCTGAGTGCCGTCTTCCAGCGCGTGGCCGACCTTCAGCGCCTTGGCGGCCGCGACCAGTTTCTCGACGAAGGCGTCGTGGATGCCGTCCTGCGCGATCAGCCGCGAGGCGGCGGTGCATTTCTGCCCGGTGCCGCCGAAGGCCGCTCCCGTTGCATGCGCGACTGCGAGATCGAGGTCGCAATCGTCGCAGATGACCATCGGGTTCTTCGAGCCCATCTCCATCTGTATCTTCGTCATGTTCGCCATCGCCGCCGCGGCGATGCCGCGCCCCACCGGGACCGACCCGGTGAAGCTGATCGCGTCGATCTGCGGGCTTTCCACCAGCCGCTGCCCGACCTCGCTGCCCGGGCCCATCACGAGGTTGAACAGACCCGGTGGCAGGTCCTGTCGCGCGATGATTTCCGTCAACGCCACGGCGCTTGCGGGGGTCTGGTTGGCGGGCTTCCAGATCACCGCGTTCCCGAAGGCCAGCGCCGGTGCGATCTTCCACGCCGGCGTGGCGATAGGAAAGTTCCAAGGGCTGATGATCGCCACCACGCCGACCGGTTCGCGGCGCACGTCGATCTCGATATCCGGGCGCACGCTGTCGGCGGTATCGCCGATCTGGCGGAGCGCCTCGGCGGCGAAATAGGTGAAGAACTGCCCGGCGCGGTAGGTCTCGCCCTTGCCCTCGGCCAGCGGCTTGCCCTCTTCGCGGGCGATCATGGTGCCGATCTCGGTGGCGCGCGCCATCAGCTCGGTGCCGATGGCCATCAGCACGTCGTGGCGCTTTTGCGGGCCGGTCGCGCCCCATGCGGCCTGTGCGTCGCGCGCCGCCGCAAGCGCCGCCTCGAGCTGCGCCGCGTCGGCCTGCGCGTAGTGGCCGATCACGTCGGACAGATCAGACGGGTTGCGGTTTTCCGCGGTGGTGGCCCCGGCCTGCCAAGCGCCTGCGATGAAGTTTCGGGTCTCGTCTGTCATGATCGTCCTTCTTCTCTTGCGCTCAGGCCGCCGCGATGCGGTCCAGCAGGTCTTGCGGAACCGTGACGCCTTCGGCCTCGATCCGCGCGCGGTTGATGGCCCGCCGTGCGCCGGGCAGGCGGGTGCCCTCCTGCGACGTGATGCTGTCGGCGAGCCGGGTCATGGCGGGGCCGAACGCGTCGCCGGAAAAACCCGAGGGATCGATCCCGATGAACACCTGCCCGGTGCCCGGCGGCCCGCCGTTCGGCCCTGAAAACGGGCTGGCATCGAGGCCGAGATTGGCGCCGGCGAGCACCGCCGCGAAGATCTCGACCATCAGCCCCGCGCCGAAGCCCTTCTGCCCGCCCGCCGGCCGCATCGAACCGGCAAGCGCGGCCTGCGGATCCTCGGTCGGGTTGCCGGCGGCGTCGAGCGCCCAGTCCGGCGGGATTGCCTCGCCCTGCCGGGCGCGCATGATGATCTCGGACTTGGCGACGGCACTGGCGGATTGGTCGATGACCAGCAGCGCGCCCCCCGCGCCGTCGGGGACTGCGAGTGCGAAAGGATTGGTGCCGACCACCGGCCGCTTGCCGCCCGTGGGCGCGATGCTGGCCGGCGCGTTGGTGAAGCACAGCCCCAACAGCCCGTCCTCGGCCAGCCGGGCCGCGTGATGCCCGAGGACGCCGCAATTGTACGACCGATGCAGCGTCAGCGCCGCGATGCCCTGTTCGCGCACCGCCGCGACGAAGTCGGGCCAGCCGGCATCGATCCCGGCATGCGCAAAGCCGTGCGCGGCATCGACCCGGACGACACCCGGGCGCGGGCGGCTGACCTCGGGCACCGCATCGCCAAGAACCTTGCCGCAGCGCAGATGCTCGGCATAGACCGGCACATACATCAGACCGTGACTGCGGATCCCGTCGCGTTCGGCAAGCCGGGTGGAACGTGCCACGGGTGCTGCCTGGTGCGGCGCGGCGTTGGCGCGCGCAAGCGCATCCGCCGCCAAGCGTTCCACATCGTCGAGATCGAATTGCCGCTGCGCCACCCCGGTTCCCCCGTCTCAAGAATGAAAGGTAGTCTGCGAAGGGATCAGCGTCAGTTCAATCAAATTATTCTTGGGATTGTTTCAGAAAAACTGTAACGTTTATGCATGGTGAATGTTCCAAGCCTGCGCACCTTCGTGACCGTCGCCGAGTGCGGCAATATCCGCGATGCGGCGGCGCGGCTTTTCCGGACGCCGTCGGCGATCTCTATGACGCTCAGCCAGCTCGAGCGGAACTTGGGCGCGGCACTGTTCCAGAATGACCGCAAGAACAGGCTTACGGCGCTTGGCGAAGAAATACTCGGGATCGCGCGGGATCTTCTGCGCGAGCATGATCGCGCGGTCGAGCGGATCGAGGCCAGGGCGACCGGGCGGCAGGGCCGGTTACAGCTGGCCTCGGTGCCGTCGGTCGCGGCAGAGTTGTTGCCGCGCATCCTTGCGGCCTTCCTCGACGCGCGGCCCGGGGTCACCGTCGACCTCGTCGATACCGACAGCCCCTCTGTGCATGCCGCGGTTGCCGATGGCACGGTCGAGATCGGCATCGCCGGGACGGCCACGCCGGGATCGGGGCTGAGCCTGACACCGCTTTTCCGCGATCCGTTTCTGCTGGTCTGCCCGCGCGTGCACCCGCTGTCGCGGTGTTCCGAACCGCTGGAATGGCAGGCCCTCGCCGGGGAACGCCTCATCGGCAACGATGCCTCGCGCGGCATCGGCGCCGAGGCGTATCACGCGCTGATCGCCGGCTCGGCGCTGAAGGCCCGCAACGTGATCTCGCTGCTGGCACTGGTGCGGGCAGGGGCGGGGGTGACGCTTCTGCCCCGGCTCGCCACGGTCTCTCTGCCGCCGGATCTCGTGGCGCTGCCGCTGGCCGATGCAGGCGCAGAGCGGGAGGTGGGCGTCGTCCTGCGCCAGGGCCGCAGCCCCAGCCCGGTCTGCACGGCGTTCATGGAGGATCTTCTTGCGAGTTGCCGGACCGGGGCGTGAACTTGTCGTAAAGTGACGTGGGACGCCTACGCGCGGCACGCCCGAACGACGGCCTGCGCGTCCTCCGCCGTCAGGTGCGGCCCGATGGGCAGGCTGAGGACCTCGCCGGCCAGTTGCCGGGCAATCGGCAGCGCGTCGGCGGCGATGCCCATATGCGCATATGCCGCCTGCATGTGCGGCGCGATCGGGTAGTGGATCAGCGTGCCCACGCCGGCCTCTGTCAGCCGGGCCTGCAGCGCGTCGCGGTCGGGGCTGCGGATGACGTAGAGATGCCACGCGGGCTGGGCCCAGTCGGGCACGTGCGGCAGGGTCAGATCGCTGCCGGCCAGCCCCTCGGCATAGGTTGCGGCGATGGTGCGGCGGCGCTCGGTCCAGTCGTTCAGCACCGCCAGCTTTACCCGCAGCGCCGCGGCCTGCAGCGGATCGAGGCGGGAATTCACGCCCGCCTCCTCGTTGACGTATTTCCGGCGCGAGCCGTAATTGCGCAGCAGCGCGATCCGCTCGGCGAGATCCGGGTCGTCGGTGGTCACGGCGCCGGCATCGCCCAGTGCGCCGAGGTTCTTGCCGGGATAAAAGCTCCAGCACGCGATGTCGCCATGCGCGCCGATGCGCCGCCCCTTGTAGCGCGCGCCATGCGCCTGTGCCGCGTCCTCGATCACGCGCAGGCCATGTGCGCGGGCGATGTCGAGTATCGCGTCCATGTCGGCCGGCTGTCCGTAAAGATGCACGGGCAGGATCGCGCGGGTATTCGGCGTTATCGCCGCCTTGATGCGGGCGGGATCTATATTGTGGGTGGCCGGGTCAGGTTCCACCGGGACAGGCACAGCACCGACGCCCGAGACCGCGAGCCAGGTGGCGATATAGGTGTTCGAGGGCACGATCACCTCGTCACCCGCCCCGATATCGAGCGCCCGCAGCGCCAGCGTCAGCGCGTCGAGCCCGTTGGCCAGCCCGACCGCATGCCGTGCCTCGCAAAAGTCGGCCCATTCCGCCTCGAACGCTTCCACTTCGGGCCCGAGGATGTACCAGCCACTGTCCGTGACGCGGGCGACGGCGGCGTCGATCGCGGGCTTGAGTTCGAGATAGGCGGCACGGAGATCGAGGAAGGCAATCATCGCAGGTTACACAAGCGCAGATGCGAAGTCGAAGAACAGATCATATTGCCGCTCCTTGCTGAACGTCTCGGCCATCCGCGCCTTTGCCCGCTGCGCATGGGCATGGGCGGCCTCGGGCTCTGCCTTAATTCGGGTCACGTGATTGGATATATCCTCGACCGACTCGAAGGAAAGGTAATCGATCCCGTCCTCCAACCCGTCGGGATACACGCCCTTCGGTGTCACGAGCGGGGTTCCATTTCCAATTGTCTCGAAGATTCGCATGTTGCTGTGAAAGCCGACACTCAGATCGGTGAAGTTGTTGAGGACCGCCTTGGACTGCCGGATCCCCTCGTAAAGCTCGATTCCGTAGAGCGGCGGGCTGAGGCATTGCCGCAATGTCTTGTCGGGCCACTTGATCAGGAACGGAAGCTCGATCCCGTAACGCGCCAGCCGCCCGCCGGGACGGCGGTATCTTCTCTTGGCCTGGGCATGACAGGTGAACCGGAAGCCACGCGCGGACGCGGCGTGCGCGACGTCCCGCGTCAGGTCCGCACGGCCCTTGAAATGTGATGTGATCTGACCGTAGAGGATGAGATCCTCGGGCCTGTCGGAGAATGTCGGGACGTCGATATCGGACCATGCCGGATCGATGCCGGGCTGCAATTCAAGCGCCGGATACCCCTTGGCGCGCCACCTTTCGACATAGGGGCGGTGCAGCGAGACATAGCCGTCATAGGCGGGATTGACCGGGGGGTCGTCGTCTTTCAGAAAGCCGTTCCAGCACACGATCGGCCCCGTGTATCTGCGACGAAGTTCGCTTGCGAAGTCAGATGATGCAAAGGACGAGAAATCGTAGACGATGTCAGGCTCGAAATCCTCGATCTGTGCATACCTGATTTCATCAAGATCGTCGGTATCGAGCCCTTTTTCGCGCGCCCAGGCCTTTTGCAGCCGTTCGTAATTCCAGACAACGAAGAATACCGCGTCGTCGGCGCGGCGTGGCGATGGAATGAGGCGGTAGACCGACGCATACCCATCCTGTAGCAGCGCCTCATGGATGTCTGCAAATGTCGAGTGATCGCCTATGCCCCAACGCCGCTCGAAGGCGGGGATGTGGGGAGGGTAATTGTGAATACACTGGTAGGTCTTCATGGTTTCACGAGCCGGCTCAGGATTTGTGTGGAGATTTCTTGTGCAGACTGCGTTCGATCGATACGCATGACCATGTTCCCTTGGGCAATCAAATGTTCTTCGGCCTGTGCGTAGAGTCGGCTTCCCGCCAGCAGGCTATCGAGCCTCATACGTTTTTGAATTCCATTCTCATCCCTTCTTTCAATCGCGGCGCGACATTCCTCCAGAGGCGCAACGAGATAAACATAAAGTTCACTTTTTGGAAGCAGTTTCAGAACCTTCTCCAGATAATTTTCGGCCGATGAAGCGAATTTCAGCATTCCGACTGATAAATGCACCAAGCTCTCTTCATATAACAGCATGAAGTTGCCATTTTTGCCCATATGATTGCGCCAATAATCTTCGCACTGAATAACCGCACACTCATTTCGCGCCCATCCAACCAGACCTGCCGAAAATTGAATTCCTGCTGGCGTGCCTTGATAGGCTGCAAGTAACGCATTGAAAGCTCGATTCATTTCCGGTGAATCCGGGCAAAGCGTATCAACAATCCGCGTGATGCTTGGGCGAATCTGCCTCCCGGGCAGGAAGCGCCCCTTGAGCGAGTGCTTGACCCCGTGACTGGGCAGTACGTCCGTCTCTCGGTGGCTGAGCACCTCTTGCCACAGTAATCTGCCGTTGCGCAGCTCTATGTCGTGCTTGGAAAATATCGACGGATCGGCGAGCATGTTTCGGGCGAGCGTTGACTTTCCGGAACCCGTTGTGCCGAAGAATTCGACTCGGCGAAAAGTTGGGGGGAGTTGTTTTTCGGTCATTTTCCCGCACCTTTCCGGATGTCTCGTCCATTGGCCTCCTTGCCCGCTGTGCAAGGAATATCCATCACACAGCAGCGCATCATGGATTTCGGCAAAGATCGAGTGATCGCCTGTACCGCAACGCTGCTCGACTGCGGATATATGGGGCGTAGCTTTGAATTCGCTGGACGATTTTCACTCCAGCAGTTTCTTCTTGATCTTACTTGCAAAAAGTTTCGCGAAATTTGGCTGACTCTTTTCGAGTGACATGCTCTGTTGCTGCTGCCTCCTGAGCATTTCCTCTGTCGTATTTGAGTTATGCTTCCATTCGTCTAAAGCTGCAGTCAAGTTCCCCTCTGCGCCTACGAGATACCAGAACTTCTCGAAGTCATCTTCTGCTGCTTCGAGATTAAACTCCATCTTATTCTGCTTGTCCCGCAGGAAAAATTCGATGTTTGCGTTTACCGTTCGAACAAAGTCCAGGCATACGTCAAAGTCCGTACTTTGATTTAACATTAGGATTCCGTCACGATATGCTCGTGGTATCGAACCTTCCCACCAAAGCCTTTTGCTGTAGCTTTCAGCAACAGCGGATTCTTGTCTTAATAGGTGCACAAAAAACGCATGACCACCATAACGATGGTCAAGCCTGCCCAAGAGCCACGCAAGCCTGTTGTCGGCCTCAATGTGATTGCATGGATAGGCAATGCGCTCGTCGCCTATCAATCTGCTTCTTGTTTCATGACCAGCCGTATAATTTGTTATGTGGGAGCAAGCACGGATAAACGTATCGCTGCCACATCGGCCGGTGCAGAGGACAAACACTCTAGGATACATTTCGAGCGGCCATTCTTTTGAATTCAGTGTGATCCCTGATGTAGTCCGCTTCGTCATATGGATGCGAGGCCAGCACCATGCAGACGGTGCCCTGGCTGAAGCTGTCCATCTCGCGCCAGATCAGGCGGTCGATCAGTACGCCGTGGCGGGGGTTGCGCAGCCAGAACTCGGTCTGCTCGACGCCGTCATCGACCTTCAGCCGGAAACTTCCCGAGAGGGCGAAGACGACCTGCTGCAAGACCTTGTGCGCGTGGCCGCCGCGTTCGGCATCGACCGGGACGTTGTAGAGGTAGTAGACCCGCGCGATGTCGAAGGGCACATGGGTGCCACCCTCGACGAAGGTCAGGTCGCCGCGGGGGTCGGACACCACCGGCAGGTCGATCATCCGTACGCTGCCGCCGGGCATGGGGCGCTTCGGGGTCATGATGGGATCTCAGGCCTCCAGCTGTTCGCGCAGCGACGCGCTCAAGGCGGCGAAGCGCGCGCCGGTGAGTTCGAAATACAGGTTCTCCGAATCCGCGCCGGTCTCTGTCATGCCGAAGCGGCGATAAAAACTGATGGCCCGCGCGTTGTCACGGCGCACGTCGATATCGGCCCGCGAGAGACCCAGACCCTCGAAGCCGACCGAGAAGGACAAGAGCGCGCTTTCCAGTGCCGCGCCGGACGGCTTGTCGGCATTCAGGATCCAGCTGCCCCAGGTGAAGCTGTCTTGGGTGATCCCGTAAAGCCGCACGGTGCCGCAGGGCACGCCGTCCTGCCGTTCGATGATGTAGTAGAATTCCTGTCCCGCTGCCTCGCGGGCCTTGTACGCGGTGATCCAGGCCTGCTGATCGGCCACCGTTCCGGTTACCGGCGACAGGTGCGCGTTATAGGCCGGGTCGGTGCGCAGGGCGTGGATGAACGCGGCATCCGGCGGCGCGACGAGGCGCAGGCGCAGGCAATTTCCTGCGATTTCGTGGATACTGTTCATGCAGACCCTGCCAAGCGGTTATGTCTGAATTCCCTCATAAAGGCGGCGCAGGGCGAAGGCAATCCTGACCGTCCGCGCCGGCGGGCATTCGGGTGCGGAACGCGACCCCGACCCGCGTCGTGGAGGGCGTTTGCCTGCTTGCGTGGGGCCGTCGTTTCGGGGGCGCGCGGCGTATCGAAATCGCCCACGCAGGCCCGTCTGCGGCGCCTGGAGCGCGATGGCGTGATCAAGGGATATCGCGCGCTCTTCGATCTCATCCTGCTGGGGCTCGACCATGTCAGCTTTGTCGAGGTCCGCCTGCACGACATACGCGAGGCCTTGCTGGCCGAGTTCAACGCCGCGGTCGCCAAGATCCCCGAGATCGAGCAGGTGCACCTGATCGCCGGAAATTTCGACTATCTCATGAAGGTCCGGACCCGGAACATGCCCGATTACCGGCGCGTGCTGGCAGAGCAGATCTCAAAACTCCCGCATCTGGCCAATACCTCGAACTACGTGGGGATGCAGGCGGTCAAGGAAAATGCGCTGTCGGACGTGATCTGACACCCGCCATTATGGTGCCCGTGTGTGGCGTGACAGAGGCGTCAATCGCGCGTTCTGGTCGGCGTCATGGCGGTGGAGACCCAGCCTAGAACCGGCGGTCTGCTGTCATCGGCAAACCGGTGAATTGTCGCGCGAGTCACCGCGAAACATGATTGCGCCTGTTACCGGGCGGCCCTGTCGTAACAGGCGCAAGCGGCGGGCGCGAAGCTGGCAAGCGCTCTCACGACCGGGGCGCTGCGGCGATGAAATGCCGCCATTTTGCTGCCAAGCACGTTGTTTTCAGCGCGGCGCGGCAGTAGGACGACCCTCGGACCCGCCGTGCGGGCGTGGTGGAATGGTAGACACATGGCACTTAAAATGCCTGGGCCGAAAGGCCGTGCCGGTTCGAGTCCGGCCGCCCGCACCAGTCACCGGCGCCGCGGTCACACCAGGCCGCGCCCTTCGCGGCAACTGCCAAGCTGCGCGCGGTAGCGATCGGCGCGCCGCGCCACGTTGTCCGAGACGCGCAACAGCCACGGCTTGGTGTTCTGGTTGCCGCGCGCATAGCCCGAACGGCCCTCGTGATAGGCTAGATACTGGTTGCGCGCGTCATAGGGTGAAAGCCCCAGGCGGTCGCTCGACCCCGCCATGTACCAGCCGATGAAATCGGCGGCGTCGTGGATGTCGCTGCGCCTGGCCGCGTAGTTGTTGGTCTCGGACTTGTATTCGTCCCAAGTGCCGTCGAGGGCCTGTGAATAGCCGTAGGCCGAGCTGATCCGCCCGCGCGGAATCACCCCGAGACTGTAGCGGAACGGCGTGCGTGCATCGCTAACGAATTTGCTTTCCTGGTGGATCGTCGCCATCTGCACATGCGCTGGGACGCCCCACCGGGCCGCGCTCGCGCGGAAGGCGCGGGCATATTCGGGGCGCTCCGCGAGGATCGCACAGGCGTTGTCGAGATTGCGCGGGGCCGTGCCGTATCCGGTGCCGCCGCCGCATGATGACAGCAGGACAAGGACAACCAGTGCGCGAAGAGTTCTGCTCATCTGCCTCTCGCTTTCGTTTTCTGGCAACATAGCGGAAACCGGCCGTGGGTGGAAACGCGAATTTGCCCGAGTCATGATCACGCCGGTGTGATAGCCTCTGGCGCAAAAGGTCCCGCTGAATTCCGCCGAGGATTGG
Organism: Roseovarius sp. D22-M7; assembly: GCF_037083785.1. NCBI lineage: Bacteria > Pseudomonadati > Pseudomonadota > Alphaproteobacteria > Rhodobacterales > Roseobacteraceae > Roseovarius > Roseovarius sp. D22-M7. The sequence goes on along the minus strand of NZ_JBAPKY010000002.1, from coordinate 151,580 downwards.
ACAACCCAGCCTTGCTTGGATATGTGAGTGTGATAGGCATGATGAGGTCATGATGAAAACACGAGCGAAATATCACCTGGGCCAAGTGGTCCGTCACAAGAAGCACCCGTTTCGCGGGGTTGTGTTCGACGTGGATCCGCAATTCGCCAATACAGACGAATGGTACGCGTCGATCCCCGAGGACAGCCGCCCGGCCAAGGAGCAGCCGTTCTACCACCTGCTGGCCGAGAATGATCAGAGCTACTACATCGCCTATGTCAGCGAACAGAACCTCGTGGCCGATTACTCGGGCGAGCCGGTGGACCACCCGGACATACCGGACATGTTCGGTCCGTTTGAGGACGGGCATTACCCTCTGCAATTCCAGCTGAACTGACAGGATGAACCGGCCGCGTCAGGATGGGCGCGCACCCGACCTTGGGAATTGCGTGACATCGTCCGGAAAAACGGCGGCGCGGGACATGGGGCGCATCATGAAAGACATTGTGGACGCGACCCGGGCGAAGGGCGGTTCGGGTCCGTTTCCTGACTCGCATCCGGGCGAAGACCCGATGGACGTTACAGACATCTCGCGCAAGAAACCTCGACTCGCGCAAGAAACCTCGACGCCGCGTTAAGGTGGGGGCAAGGACACGCGGCGCCGAGGGAAGCCTTTCGGCTACTCTAGCGTTTTGACGCGCGTTTGTGACATCGATTTGCCGGGATTGTGGTCATATCGCGGTGACGCGCCCACGGCAGCATATTTCATGACGAGGCGATGTCGAAATCGAGGATCAGCCGGTTCTCGGCGCCGTCACGCAGATAGCACAGGCGGGCCGTCAGCGCGTGGATAATCGACCAGCCGAAGCCTCCCTCGGGAAGCGTCTCGCGCGGGCCGGTGACATCCGGTGCCGCGGCATGAGGCGGTTCGAGCCCCGGCAGCGCCACGCCCTTGTCGCGCAATTCGCAGCTGACGCGCGTGGGACCGATCCAGAGCGTCAGGGTGATGGTGCCGGGGGTGTCGGGGTGGTAGGCATGTTCGACGATATTGTTCAGCGCCTCGGCCAGCGCGATGTCGACCGTGCCGCGATCGTCGTCGGCGATGGTTTCGACCGCCAGACATTCTTGCAACTCGGCCAGCATCCGGCGCACATCGAGCGCCGTCGCGTCACAAGTGAACGTCACCTCGGCTTTCATTTGCTGCGCGCCCGTCCTTCATCAGTCCGACGTCCTGCACGACATGCCGTGCCGCGCGACGTGGGCCGGTTCATCCCGTCGCGCGCGCGATCAGCCGGTCGGGATCGTCATGGATCACGAACACCTTGTCCATGCGTGTCAGGCGAAACACCTTGGCCACGTCCGGCGTCAGCCCTGCCAAATCGAGCCTGCGCCCCGCGCCCATGCCCTTCATCGCCGCGACGATCGCGCCAAGGCCGCTCGAATCGACGAAGGTGACCTGCCGCAGGTCGAGCACCACGTGATCGGGTCCATCCGCAACGGCCGCGCGCACCGCATCCTTGAAGGCGATCGCCGCCGCGGCATCGATCCGGGTCGCGATCACGGTCGCGATGGCCATGTCCCCATGACGGGTCGTCGAGAGTTCCATGCAGCCTCCGGCGTGTTATGGTTTTCCTGACGGACACTAGACCCGATTCCTTACCAATCGGTTGCGCGGATCGGGAACCCTGAAGGAGGATGCAGGATGAACGAGGTTGTGATCACCGGCGCGGCCCGCACGCCGCTGGGGGGCTTCATGGGCGATTTCGACGGGGTCGCGGCGCCGGTTCTGGGCGGTGCGGCGATCGCGGCGGCGCTGAAGGAGGCGGGTTGCCCTACCGTGGACGAGGTTCTGATGGGCTGCGTGCTGCCGGCGGGACAGGGACAGGCCCCGGCGCGGCAGGCGGGATTTGCCGCCGGTCTCGGCGAGGGCGTGCCCGCCACCACGCTCAACAAGATGTGCGGGTCGGGGATGAAGGCGGCGATGATGGGCTTCGACCAGATCGTTCTGGGCCATACAGCGTTGATGGTCGCCGGCGGGATGGAGTCGATGTCCTGCGCGCCGTATCTTCTGCCCAAGATGCGCGGCGGTGCGCGGCTGGGCCATGCCGGCGCGGTCGATCACATGTTTCTCGACGGGCTCGAGGACGCGTATGACAAGGGTCGACTGATGGGCACCTTCGCCGAGGATTGCGCCGAGAAATTCCAGTTCACGCGCGAGGCGCAGGACGAGTACGCGCTCGGCTCGCTCCAGGGCGCGCTCGATGCGCAGAAATCGGGGGCCTTCGCGGCCGAAATCGCGCCGGTGACACTCAGGACGCGCAAGGGCGAGGTCACAGTCGGCACCGACGAGCAACCCGGCACTGCGCGCCCAGAGAAGATCCCGCATCTCAAGCCCGCCTTCCGCGAGGGCGGGACGGTGACGCCCGCGAATTCGAGCTCGATCAGCGACGGGGCGGCGGCGCTGGTTCTGGCCTCGCGCGACGCCGCGCGGGCGCAGGGGTTGACCATACGCGCGCGTATCCTCGGGCATGCCAGCCATGCGCAGGCCCCGGGCTGGTTCACCACCGCGCCGGTGCCGGCGGCGCAAAAGCTGTTGCAGAAGATCGGCTGGTCCGTGGACGATGTCGACCTCTGGGAGGTCAACGAGGCGTTCGCAGTGGTGCCCATGGCCTTCATGCGCGAGATGGGCGTGCCGCGCGACAAGGTGAACGTGCATGGCGGCGCCTGCGCGCTCGGCCATCCGATCGGCGCCTCGGGGGCGCGGATCATGGTGACGCTGCTCAACGCGCTGGAAACCCACGACCTGACGCGCGGCGTCGCGGCGATCTGCATCGGTGGCGGCGAGGGCACGGCGATCGCCATCGAGCGGGTGACCTGAGCGGCGCGCGGCACCCCCGCCGGGGTCTTTTCGCTTTACACCGTGACCCGGGCTGACGATGACGGGGCATATGAAACACGCGTTGCCCCATGTCCGCCGAGGCCAGGTGATCGGCCTGCTGGGCGGATCCTTCGATCCGCCGCATGCCGGTCACGTCCATATCAGCCGCGAGGCGCTCAAGCGATTCGGGCTGGACGGGCTCTGGTGGCTGGTCAGCCCGGGCAACCCGCTGAAGCCCCACGGTCCGGCGCCGCTGACCGCCCGGCTGGAAGCTGCGCGCGCGCTGGTCGATCATCCGCGCATCGCGATCACCGATTTCGAGGCCCGCGCCGGCACACGCCACACGGCGCAGACGCTTCAGGAGCTGCGGCAGGCGGCCCCGGGGATGCGGTTCGTCTGGCTGATGGGCGCCGACAACCTGGCGCAGTTCCATCTCTGGCAGGACTGGCGGCGCATCCTCGAAACCGTGCCGGTGGGGGTGCTGGCGCGGCCCGGGCAGCGGATCTCGGCGCGGATGTCGCCGGCGGCGCGGATCTATCGCGCAAGGCAGATGCCTGCCCATGCCAGCCATCTTCTGGGCCGTGCGACGGTGCCTGCATGGTGCTTTGTCAACGTGCCGATGGTCGATATCTCGTCAAGCGCGCTGCGGGCGCAGGGACGCGTCGCGGACCCGCGCGAGATCGGGGACCCGAAATGATCCGTCGCCATGCGAAAGCCGATTGCGCCGCGCATGATCCTGCGGTTAACTCTGGCGCATGAAACGGTATTTTTCGAGACGAGTTTTCCTTGGCGGCGCGCTGTCGGCGCTTGCGGGAGGCGCCATGGCCGGAGCGCCCGCGGTGTCGCTTCGCCCGGTCGCGCGGCCCGAAGACGGGGCCGCGCGGCTTGCCCCCGGTGCCGCCGCACTGATCGAGAAGGCGCGGCTTTCGGGGCAGGTGGGCTTCGCGGTGGCCGAGGCCGGAACCGGCCGCGTGCTGGAAGAGCATGCGGGCGCCACGGGGCTGCCCCCGGCCAGCGTGACCAAGGCGGTCACCGCGCTTTACGCGCTCGACACCCTCGGCCCGGACTACCGCTTCACCACTCGCCTGATCGCGACCGGCGTGCTGGATAACGGCGTGCTGAAAGGCGACCTCATCCTTGCGGGCGGTGGGGATCCGACGCTGGACACACGGGCGCTTGCAAGCCTGGCCGAAGGCATGAAGGCCGCCGGCATGTTCGAGCTGCGCGGGCGCTTTCTGGTCTGGGGCGGGGCGCTACCGTTCAAGCGCGCGATCGACGAAAGACAGCCAGAACATGTCGGCTACAATCCTGCGCTTTCGGGGCTGAACCTCAATTTCAACCGGGTGCATTTCGAATGGAAACGCGCGGGCGGCAAATACGAGGTGTCGATGGATGCCCGCGCGGGGCGCTACCGCCCGGATGTGACCGTCGCGCGGATGCAGGTCGCCGACCGCCGCGGTCCGGTCTATTCCTACGAGGATGCCGGCGCGCGTGACGACTGGAGCGTGGCGCGCGGCGCGCTCGGGTCGGGCGGCGCACGGTGGCTGCCCGTGCGCAAGCCAGAACTTTACGCCGCAGAGGTCTTTGCGACGCTGGCGCGGTCGCACGGCATCGCCCTCGGCAAGGCCGAGGTGATCGACGACCTGCCCGCGGGCAGCGTCTTCGTGACCCATCACAGCGTGCCGCTCGACGGCATCCTGCGCGACATGCTGAAATATTCCACCAACCTCACCGCAGAGCTCGTGGGCCTGACCGCGACCGCGCAGCGGCAAGGGCGTCCGCTGCCGCTGGAGCGCTCGGCGCAGGCGATGAGCGCGTGGGCGGCGGAGGATCTGGAGATGGCCGGGACGGATCTGCGCGATCATTCCGGTCTCAGCGACCGCTCGCGGCTGACGGCGGCGGCGATGGCGCAGGGGCTGGCGCGGGCGCGCGGGTCGGACCTGCTCAGGCCCCTGCTGCGCGCGCACCGGATGCGCGACGCGAATGGCCGCGTGGATCGCGATCATCCGGTCGAGGTGCGGGCCAAGACCGGCACGCTTTATTTCGTCAGCGGCCTCGCGGGCTATGTCACGACGCCGCAGGGCGCGGATCTGACCTTTGCCATCTTCACCTCGAGCGACAGTTTGCGCGCGCGCCTCGATACGGCACGCGACGAACGCCCGCCGGGCGCGCGCGCGTGGAACGGCCGCGCCAAGAAGCTGCAGCAGGCCCTGATCGAGCGGTGGAGCGCGGTGCATGACGGCTGAGCCGCAACCCCGCGCAGGCTTGCAACAGCCGTCCGCATCCCGTTAACTGGGATCATGACCAGACCACGCTACACCCCGCTGATCGAAAGCCTGTCCGCCGATGTGCCCTTCGTCGGCCCCGAAGAGTTGGAGCGTCAGCGCGGCGCCCCCTTCGCGGCGCGGCTCGGTGCGAATGAAAGCCTGTATGGCCCATCCCCCAATGCGATCGAGGCGATGCGCGCCGAGGCCGCCGAGGTCTGGAAATACGGCGATCCCGATTGCCACGACCTGCGCGCGGCGCTGGCCGACCACATGGGCGTGGCCCCCGGCAACGTGCTGGTGGGCGAGGGGATCGACGGTCTTCTGGGCAATCTCGTGCGGCTGCTGATCGCGCCGGGCGATGCCGTCGTTACCTCCGACGGAGCCTATCCGACCTTCAACTACCATGTGAACGGGTTTGGCGGCGCGCTGCACAAGGTGCCCTACCGCGACGATCACGAGGATCTGCCGGCGCTGATCGAAAAGGCGTATGCGGTGGATGCGAAGCTTTTGTACCTCGCCAACCCCGACAACCCGATGGGCACGTGGCGGCGCGGAACGGATATCCTCGCGGCGCTCGACAGCCTGCCTGAAGGCTGCCTGCTGTGTCTCGACGAGGCCTATGTCGAGTTTGCCCCCGACGGCACGGCGGCGAGGATCGACCCGGAGGATCCGCGCGTAATCCGCATGCGCACCTTTTCCAAGGCCTATGGCATGGCGGGGGCGCGCGTGGGCTACGCGATCGGCGACGCGCCGCTGATCAAGAGCTTCGACAAGATCCGCAACCATTTCGGCATGACCCGCATGGCGCAGGCCGGCGCACAGGCCGCGCTGAGCGATACCCAGTGGCTGGCTCATGTGCAGGGCGAAGTGCGCGCGGCGCGCGACGAGATCGCCCGCATCGCGACCGGGAACGGGCTGACCGCGCTGCCCTCGGCCACCAATTTCGTGGCGGTCGATTGCGGGCGAGACGGCGATTTCGCGCGCGAGGTGCTGACGGCCTTGCAGGGGCAGGGGGTGTTCGTACGCATGCCCGGCGTCGCGCCGCTGTCGCGCTGCATCCGCATCAGCTGCGGCCGCCCGCAGGATCTCCAGGTGCTGGCGCGCGCGTTGCCCGTTGCGCTACGAGAAGCGGCCCCCGCAGGGGCCGCCGATGTTTCCGGTACTGTCAGGAAAAACGCCTGAACCTGAGCGCGGTTCGCGGCTCAGTTCGGGGACAGGCCTATCCGCTCGCCCACGGCAACCATGTCCGACAGCAGCTTGGCAGCCTCGTCGACCGGTCCGGGTTCGTTGTCCTGCGCCTGCTTGGCGGCGTTCAGGCGTTCGGTCGCCTCGTCCACCATGGATTTCATCTCGTCCTGGGTCATGTCCGCGCGGGGGACCGCGCGTTCGGCCAGCACCGAGATGCTGTCGCCGTCGATCTCGGCGAAGCCGCCGGTGACCACATACTCGGTTTCGCCCTCGCGGCTCGTGGCGCGCACGAGACCGGGACGCAGCGTGGTGATCAGCGGGGCGTGACCGGCCATCGCCGTCATGTCGCCATCGGCCCCCGGGATCTGCACCTCGTCGACGGCGGCCGAGGTCAGCAGACGCTCGGGGCTCACCAGATCGAATTGCACTGTCTCAGCCATTTCGGCCTCCTGTTATGGCGGGGCAGGTGCCCCGCCCGACATTATGCGGCGTCCGCGGCCATCTTCTCGGCCTTGGCTTTCACGTCCTCGATGCCGCCGACCATGTAGAAGGCGCCTTCGGGCAGGTGATCGTATTCGCCTGCGACCACCGCCTTGAACGAGGCGATCGTATCCTCCAGCGGCACCTGGATGCCGTCCGAGCCGGTGAACACCTTGGCCACGTCGAAGGGCTGCGACAGGAACCGCTGGATCTTGCGGGCGCGGGCCACGGTCAGCTTGTCCTCTTCGCTCAGCTCGTCCATCCCGAGAATGGCGATGATGTCCTGCAGCGCCTTGTAGCGTTGCAGGATGCCCTGCACGTCGCGCGCCACCTTGTAATGCTCTTCGCCCACGATCTGCGGATCCATCAGGCGCGAGTTGGAATCGAGCGGGTCAACGGCGGGGTAGATACCCAGTTCCGAGATCGCGCGGTTTAGAACCGTGGTCGCGTCCAGGTGGGCGAAGGTGGTCGCGGGGGCCGGGTCGGTCAGGTCGTCCGCGGGCACGTAGACCGCCTGGATCGAGGTGATCGAGCCGGCCTTGGTCGAGGTGATGCGTTCCTGCATCTGGCCCATGTCGGTGGCCAGCGTCGGCTGATACCCCACGGCGGACGGAATGCGACCCAGAAGCGCCGACACCTCGGAACCCGCCTGCGTGAAGCGGAAGATGTTGTCGACGAAGAACAGCACGTCGGACCCTGAACTGTCGCGGAAGTTCTCGGCCAGCGTCAGGCCGGTCAGCGCGACACGGGCGCGGGCCCCCGGCGGCTCGTTCATCTGGCCGTAGACCAGTGCCACCTGGCTTTCCGTCAGGTTGTCGGGCTTGATGACCTTCGATTCGAGCATCTCGTGATAGAGGTCGTTGCCCTCGCGCGTGCGCTCGCCGACACCGGCGAAGACCGAGAAACCCGAATGCACCTTGGCGATGTTGTTGATCAGTTCCATGATCAGAACCGTCTTGCCCACCCCGGCACCGCCGAAGAGGCCGATCTTGCCACCCTTGGAATAGGGGGCCAGCAGGTCGACCACCTTGATCCCGGTCACCAGGATCTCGCTTTCGGTCGACTGCTCGTCGAAGGCGGGGGCGGGCTGGTGAATGGCGCGGCGTTCGTCGGACTTGATCGGCTCGCCCTCGTCGATCGCCTCGCCGATCACGTTCATGATGCGCCCCAGCGTGGCGTCGCCCACAGGCACGGTGATCGGACCGTCCAGGTCGGTGACCTCCTGCCCACGCACGAGGCCCTCTGTGGCGTCCATCGCGATGCAGCGCACGGTGTCCTCGCCGAGATGCTGCGCGACCTCGAGGACCAGCCGCTTGCCGTTGTTGTCGGTCTCCAGCGCGTTCAGGATCGCCGGCAGGTGATCGCCGAACTGCACGTCCACCACGGCGCCGATGACCTGGGTCACTTTGCCTTTTGCGTTTGCCATTTTTGGTCTCCGGTTTGTCTTACAGCGCTTCCGCGCCGGAAATGATTTCGATCAGCTCGTTGGTGATCACGGCCTGACGGGTGCGGTTGTACTGGATGGTCAGATCGTCGATCATCTCGCCCGCGTTGCGGGTCGCGTTGTCCATCGCCGACATCCGCGCACCCTGTTCCGAGGCCGCGTTTTCCAAGAGCGCGCTGAAGAGCTGCGTGGCGACACCGCGCGGCAGAAGATCCGAAAGGATCGCGTGCTCGTCGGGCTCGTAGTCGTAGACCGTGTCGCTATCCACCTCGTCGACCTCGCCCACGTCGGCAGGGATAATCTGCTGCTTCGTCGGGATCTGCGTCGCGACGTTCTGGAAGGCGCCGTAGAAGATCTTGGCGACGTCGAACTCGCCCGCGTCGAACCGCTTGAGCACGTTGCTGGCGATCATCTGCGCCTCGGCATAGCTGACGCGCTTGACCTCCGACAGGTCCACGTGATCGATGAAATAGGCGCCGTAGTCGCGCTTCATCGCCTCGCGGCCCTTCTTGCCGACGGTCAGGATCTTGACGGTCTTGCCCGCGCTCATCAGCGCATCTGCCTCGGCCTTGGCCAGCTTGGCGATATTGCCGTTGAACCCGCCGCAGAGGCCGCGCTCGGCGGTCATCACGACCAGCAATTGCACCTTGTCGTCGCCAGTGCCGGCCAGCAGCCGCGGCGCGTTGTCGACATCGCCCACCGAGGCCGCCAGCTTGGCGATCACCGCGTTGAAGCGTTCGACGTAAGGTCGCGACATCTCCGCGGCCTCCTGCGCGCGGCGCAGTTTCGCCGCCGCGACCATCTGCATGGCCTTGGTGATCTTGCGGGTCGACTTGACCGACGAGATCCGGTTTTTCAGGTCCTTGAGATTGGGCATGATGCTATCCGACCCTTACGCGAAATCGGCGGAGAATTCGTCCAGCGCGGCCTTGATCTTGTCCTCGGCCTCACCCTTGATCTTGGGATCCTCCTTGGTGATGTAGTCGAGCAGCTCCTCGTGCTTGGCATGCAGGTGCTTCAAGAGCCCTTCCTCGAAGCGGCCGACATCGTCGACGCTGACCTTGTCGAGATACCCTTGTGTGCCGGCAAAGATGATGCAGACGATCTCGGCATTGGTCAGCGGCGAGTATTGCGACTGTTTCATCAGTTCGGTCAGGCGCGCGCCGCGGTTCAACAGCTGCTGCGTCGCCGCATCCAGATCCGAGCCGAACTGCGCGAAGGCCGCCATCTCGCGGTACTGCGCCAGCTCCAGCTTGACGGGACCAGCGACCGATTTCATCGCGTTGGTCTGCGCCGAGCCGCCGACACGGCTGACCGACAGGCCGGTGTTCACGGCCGGGCGAATGCCCTGGTAGAAGAGGTCGGTTTCCAGGAAGATCTGGCCGTCGGTGATCGAGATCACGTTGGTCGAGATGAAGTCCGAGATGTCGCCGGCCTGCGTCTCGATGATCGGCAGCGCCGTCAAAGAGCCCGATCCGTTCGCCTCGTTGAGCTTCGCGGAGCGTTCCAGCAGGCGGGAGTGCAGGTAGAACACGTCGCCGGGATAGGCCTCGCGGCCCGGCGGGCGGCGCAGCAGCAGCGACATCTGGCGGTAGGCGACGGCCTGCTTGGAGAGGTCGTCATAGACGATCAGCGCGTGCCGGCCGTTGTCGCGGAAATGCTCGGCCATCGCGGTGGCCGAATAGGGCGCGAGGAACTGCATCGGCGCGGGGTCCGATGCGGTCGCGGCCACGACGATCGAATATTCGATCGCGCCCGTCTCTTCTAGCTTCTTGACGAGCTGCGCCACGGTCGAGCGTTTCTGGCCGACCGCGACATAGACGCAATACAGCTTCTTGTACTCGTCGTCGCCGGCGGCGTCGTTGTAGTTCTTCTGGTTGAGGATCGTGTCGAGCGCGACGGCGGTCTTGCCGGTCTGGCGGTCGCCGATGATCAACTCGCGCTGACCACGGCCGACCGGGATCATCGCGTCCACGGATTTCAGGCCGGTAGCCATCGGCTCGTGCACCGACGTGCGCGGCATGATGCCCGGCGCCTTGACGTCGGCGAGCGCGCGCGACTTGGTCTTGATCGGGCCCTTGCCGTCGATCGGGTTGCCCAGGCCGTCCACGACGCGGCCCAGCAACTCGTCGCCGATCGGCACGTCCACGATGGACTTGGTGCGCTTGACGGTGTCGCCTTCCTTGATGTCGCGGTCCGACCCGAAGATCACGATGCCGACATTGTCGGTCTCGAGGTTCAGCGCCATGCCCATGATCGCGCCCGGGAACTCCACGAGTTCGCCGGCCTGCACGTTGTCGAGCCCGTAGACCCGCGCGATCCCGTCACCCACCGACAGGACCCGGCCGATCTCGGCGACTTCCGTCTCCTCGCCGAAATTCTTGATCTGGTCCTTCAGGATCGCAGAAATCTCTGCAGCTTGGATACCCATTTATCCGACCTCTTTCATTGCATTCTGGAGGGAATCGAGCCGCGAGCGGATCGAGGTGTCGATCATCTTCGAGCCCACTTTGACGACAAGACCGCCGATGAGGCTTTCATCGACGGTCGCATTCAGTTTCACGTCGCGGCCGACCTGCGCCTTGAGCGTGCTGGCAAGCTTTTCCGACTGCGCCTTGGTCAGCGCCTTGGCGCTGGTCACGTCGGCGGTGATCTCGCCCTTGTGCTCGGCGATCAGCGCGTCGAGCTGCTTCAGCAGTTGCGGCAGGATGAAAAGCCGCCGCTTGGCCGACATCAGCGCCAGACCGTTGCGCAGTTCCGGACCCAACTCCATCTTGTCGGCGATCGCGGAGATCGCGGCGCTCTGTGCCTCGCGGCCCACCACCGGCGATGCGATCAGCGCCCGCAGGTCCTCGCTGTCGCGCATCACCGCGGCGAGGTCGTCGGTGTTTTCCTCTAGCCGCGCGAGAGAGTCGTTTTCTTTCGCAAGCTCGAAGATCGCTGTGGCATAGCGCGCGGCAATGCCGGAAGAAATCGCAGCTGTTTCGGACACGTCCACCCTTCCGATGATCTGGCCCCGGTTTGCAGGCTGTGACGCGGGGTCACATCCGGGGGCGTTTGCGTATCGTTTGCCCTGGGGCAGTTCCAATTTCGGCGGGGTGTAGCAGAGCCTTCGTCATGCGGCAAGCCGCTTGGGCGGCGGTGCATACCAAGGAATACTACATATCTTCAGAGTGTTACCGGCTTCACATTCGAATGCGCGGGTTTTAAGCGGGAAAAAACATCGCGATTGCCCGGCAAAACGCGATTCCCGGCTGTCACGGGGCGCGCGAAACCCCGTCAAGGCGCTGCAGCGTCCCGTGCTGGGGCCGTGCCGGGGCCGTGACCGCCCCGGCGCCGCCCGCGCATCACGACTGTCGCAACAGCGCCAGAAGCTGCTGCGAAGGCAGCCCGTCGGGCGACGCCCCGACCGACGACTGGAAGGCGCGGATCGCGGCCACGGTGTTCGGCCCGACGATGCCGTCGATCTTTTCCACCGCGTAACCCTTGCGCCGCAGCCGGCGCTGCATCTCCTTGCGTTCCTCGTAGCTCAGCGGATCGTAGCCGCGCGGCCAACTTGCGCGGATCGGCGACCCGCCCGCGATCCGGTCGGCCAGATGCCCCACGCCAAGCGCGTAGGCGTCGGAATTGTTGTAGCGCTTGATGACGTCGAAATTGGCGAACACCATGAAGGACGGGCCTGACGGCCCCGCCGGTTGCAGGATCCGGGCCGAGCCGTAGTCGCGCACCGCGCGCCCGTCGATCCCCACCACGCCCCGCGACGCCCAGTCCGACGGCATGCGGCTGGTGCTGCCGAAGGACGCGCCGCGCGGCACCCGCACTTCGACGCCCCAGGGCATGCCCTTGCGCCAGCCGAAACGGTCGAGATAGGCGGCGGTCGAGGCCAGCGCATCGGTGGGATCGTCCGACCACACGTCGCGCTTGCCGTCGCCGGTGAAATCCACCGCATAGGCCGCATACGAGGTGGGCATGAACTGCGTATGCCCCATCGCCCCGGCCCAGGATCCGGTCATGTTCTCGGGCCGCACGTCGCCCGATTGCACGATCTTGAGCGCGGTGACCAGCTGCTTCTCGAAGAACGCGCCGCGCCGCCCGTCATAGGCCAGTGTCGCCATGGACCCGATCAGCGGCAGATCGCCCAGCCGGTCGCCGTAATTGCTTTCCATGCCCCAGATCGCCGTGACGATCTCCTTCTCGACACCGTAATGCGCCTCGATCCGGGTCAGGGTGCGGCCATGGCGGCGCAGGGCGGCCTGTCCGTTCTCGACCCGCGCGGGCGACACCGCACTGTCGAGGTAGTCCCAGATCTCGCGCTTGAATTCCGACTGGTTGCGGTCGCGGGCCACGACGTCGGGATTGTAGCGTACGCCGCGGAAGGCCCAGTCGAACACGTTCGCTCTGACACCCTGCGACACTGCGCGGCCGCGAAATCCGGCCACCCACCGGTCGAACCCGGAATTGCCGCTGGCCAGAGTGACCGTGGCGACGGTTTCGGGGCGGATCTGCGGTCGCAGGCTGCGCACCGGGACCGCGTCGACGACCACGGCTTCAGGCGCGATCAGCCCCGATCCGGGGCGCAATTGCGGCCGCAGGGATTCCTCGACCGCGGCCGCGGCCCAGGATGTCGAAATTGAAATGAAAAGACCCGAAAGCCCCAGAAGACCCGCTCGCATCGCTCTGCCCTTTGCTCGTTCGCCTTTTTGTACCGATCGTACCCGAATTGGTACCAAATCGGAAGCGATCATGCAGGCTTCGGGGGCTTTTCGCCGAACTTAGACAGGCGCGCACACGGCCCCTAGCCGCGCTTGCGCGCCACTTTTCGTTTGGTCTTGGCGGCCTTGCGCTTGGCCTGTGCTTCCTTGCGCCGCGGCGGCGCGCCCCGGCCCGTGCCGCGCCCGCCCTTGGGTATACTCTCGCCCTCGATGCTGACAAGCTCCAGCGCGATCCCGCCGGATACCGGCGCCGCCTCGGCCAGCTTCACGGTCACGCGTTGGCCCAGTTTCAGGGTCAGCCCGGTATCTGCGCCCATCAAGGTGCCGGCCTCGCGGTCGAAATGGAAGAACTCGCGCCCAAGCGAACGTATCGGCACAAGACCGTCTGCGCCGGTCTCGTCGAGGCGCACGAACACGCCGAACTTGGTCACGCCGCTGATCTTGCCGGTGAAGCTCTCGCCCACGCGTTCCGACAGGAAGGCGGCAAGGTAGCGGTCATTGGTATCGCGCTCGGCCACCATCGACCGGCGCTCGGTCTCGGAGATGTGCTGCGCGGTGGCGTCGAGGTTTTCGACCTCGGCGGCGCTCAGCCCGTCCTCGCCCCAGCCATGCGCCGAGATCAGCGCGCGATGCACGATCAGGTCGGCATAGCGCCGGATCGGCGAGGTGAAATGCGCGTAGGATCGCAGCGACAGGCCGAAATGCCCGAAATTCTGAGGCGCGTAATAGGCCTGCGTCATCGCCCGCAGCGTGGACATGTTGATGACCTCGGCGTGATCGGTGTCCTGGGCCGCGGCCAGAAGCGCGTTGAGATGCGCGGTGCGCAGCACCTGGCCCTTGGCCAGCACCAGCCCCGCGGCCTCGGCCACCTCGCGCAGGTTGTCCAGCTTCTCGGGGGTCGGTTCTTCGTGTACCCGGAACAGCAGCGGCGACTTGCGCGCCGTCAGCGTCTCGGCGGCGGCCACGTTGGCCAGCACCATGAATTCCTCGATCAGCCTGTGCGCGTCCAGCCGCTCGGCGAAGTTGACCGACAGCACCTTGCCTTCGTCGCTCAGCACGACCTTGCGCTCTGGCAGGTCCAGATCCAGCGGCTGGCGGTTGTGGCGCGCCGTCCGCAGGGCCGCGTGCGCGGCGTAAAGCGGGTGGATCACCGCGTCGAGCAGCGGCGCGCAGGCCGCATCCGGATCGCCATCCGCGGCCGCCTGCACCTGCTGGTAGGTCAGCGAGGCATGCGATCTCATCAACCCGCGCACGAACCGGTGCCCGATCTTTTCGCCCTGCGCGTCGATCTGCATCCGCACCGCGAGGCAGGCGCGCTCCACGCCATCGTGCAGGCTGCACAGATCGCCGGACAGCCGGTCGGGCAGCATCGGCACCACGCGGTCGGGGAAATAGGTGGAATTGCCGCGCCGCCGCGCCTCGGCATCCAGCGCCGAGCCGGGCCGGACGTGATGCGCCACGTCGGCGATCGCCACCCAGATCACGTGCCCGTCCACGTTCTCTGGATCGTCATCGGCATGGGCGTAGACGGCGTCGTCGTGGTCGCGCGCATCCCATGGGTCGATGGTGATCAGCGGCAGCTCGCGCAGGTCCTCGCGGCCTTTCGGACCGGCCGGGGACATCGCGTCGGCCTCGGCGATCACGTCGTCGGGAAACTCGTCCGGGATGCCGTGCTGGTGGATCGCGATGAGCGAGACGGCCTTGGGCGCCGACGGATCGCCGAGACGGTCGAGCACCCGGGCGCGCGGCAGCCCGAGCCGCCCCTTCGGCCCGGCCTGTTCTGCCTCGACCAACTCGCCATCGCGCGCGCCGCCGGTCGCATCGCGGCCGACCTGCCATTCCTTGTCGAACCCCTTGTCGATGGGCACGATCCGGCCGCCTTCCTCGCCGGTGCGAAAGATCCCCAGCACCTTGCGCGGATTGGCCCCGATCCGCCGGATCAGCCGCGCCTCGTAATGATGCGCCTCGGCCTTGACCTCTTGCAGGCGCGCGAGGATGCGGTCGCCTTGTCCCAGTGCCGGGTCCGAGGCGCGCGGCATGACCAGCACCACGGGTTCCACGCCCTCGCCCTGCCATTCCAGTGGCTTGGCCAGCAATTCGCCGTCATCGGTCTGGCCCGAGACCTGCAGCACGCTGACCGGGGGCAGGCGGTCGGGATCGCGATACGTCTTCTTGCGTTTTTGCAGATGCCCCTCGTCCTCGAGCTCCCTCAGGATGCGCTTGAGGTCGATCCGCGCCGCGCCCTTGATGCCGAAGGCCTTGGCGATCTCGCGTTTCGATGTGAGGGTCGGGTTGTCCGAAATCCAGTGCAGGATCTCGGCCTTGCTGGGCATGTTACTCATACTTAGCGATCTAGCACGCCGCGTGGCGGGCGTCATCCCGATACGCGACGCGCGCGAACACTTTCCCGCCCCGCACTCAGGTCCGCATCCGTCCACGTACCGATCCGGTCACGTCGTGCGGGACCGGGTGCGGATGGCGGTTTCCTCGGCGGGGAACCAGTGCGCGGTGCGGTTGGCAAACCACACGAGGCTCAGCATCACCGGCACCTCGACCAGCACGCCGACCACTGTCACCAGTGCCGCGATGGAGTTCAGCCCGAAAAGGCCGATCGCCACGGCGACCGCCAGCTCGAAGAAATTCGAGGTGCCGATCATCGCGCAGGGGGCGGCGACCTTGTGCGGCACCCGCCACGCCTTCGCGGCCCAGTAGGCCAGCGCGAAGATCCCGTAGGACTGGATCAGCAGCGGCACCGCGATCATCACGATCACCAGCGGCCGGGTCAGGATCACCTCGCCCTGGAACCCGAAGAGCAGCACCACCGTGGCCAGCAGCCCCAGCACCGAGAGCGGTTTCACGCGCCCGGTGAAGGCCTCGACCGCCGCCTCGGCCTCGGGCCTGGTCGCGGCGCGGCGCGTCAGCGCGACCCGGGTCAGGATGCCGGCGATCAGCGGGATCACGACATAAAGCCCCACCGACAGCACCAGCGTCGTCCAGGGCACCGAGATGTCGGTCACCCCCAGCAGAAATGCGACGATCGGCGCGAAGGCGAAGACCATGATCGCATCGTTCAGCGAAACCTGCGCCAGCGTGTAGTTGGGATCGCCCTTGGTCAGTTGCGACCACACGAAGACCATGGCTGTGCAGGGTGCCGCGCCCAGCAGGATCATCCCGGCGATGTACTGCCCGGCCGTGCCCGGCGTTATGAACGGCGCGAAGATCACCTCGAAGAACAGCACACCGAGGGCTGCCATGGTGAACGGCTTGATCAGCCAGTTGACCGTCAGCGTGATGACCAGCCCCTTTGGCCGCTCATGGATACGCGCCAGCGACGTGAAATCCACCGCCACCATCATCGGGTAGACCATGAACCAGATCAGCACCGCAACCACGAAATTGACGGAACCGTATTCGAGGCTGGCGAGGAAGTTCACAATCCCCGGCGCGACCTGGCCAAGCCCGAGACCGGCGAGGATGGCCAGCGCCACCCAAAGCGAAAGATACCGTTCGAAAGCGGGCATGGCGATCAGTCCTTCGTTTCTGACGGGGGCTGCCCGTGGTCCGTAGCTTGGGCAGCATGGGATTCGAGCGTGTCACAGGTCGCGACGCGCCGGGCGTCATGGGCGCTTACCTGCGCCAGCAGTGCCTGCAGAGGCGCGACCGCCTCGGGGTTGAGCGAGTAGCAGATGCGCGGATGCTCGATCGCGCCGGTGATCAGGCCGGCGGCCTTGAGGATGCGCAGATGCTCGGACACGGTGGATTGCGCGAGGCCGACCTCGCCCACGATATCCCCGGCGATGCAGCCCTCGCGCGACAGAAGGAACGCCACGATCGCGACCCGCGCAGGATGCCCGAGCGCCTTGGCGACCGCGGCGATCTCTTCCGCCCCCGGGCGCGATGCTTGCGTGTCAAAATGTGCCGCCGTTCCCGGCATGCGAATCCCTTGTTTCGTCAGGTGGCAAAGTGTGTATAGCAAATCGACGATACACGTTGCAAGGTCGATCCGCGACCGCAGGCGAAGCGTGAAAATCGCGGGGACGCCCCTCATCCTTGATCGACGGGTAGAACTGGATGGCGGCGTCTGAAAAGATCGGGCGGCTCTTCCGGCCGCCGATCCGCCGGACATCGAGAGACAACTGTGCGAATGTATCCCGGTTTATGCCTCTCGTACCTCGCCGGTTAATCCGGGACATCCGAGCGCGTTTCGTATTGGAGGCCCTGGCTCATCGTTGATCGAGGTTATGCGTGTTCGGTTTGGTGGCGCACGCGCCGGGTGCGCATGGTTTTTCGTTTGGTCTTCTTACGCTGTTTCAGGATCTGCTCTGCGGGCCCGCAGTAGACGTCGGCGGGAGGCGGGTTGCCGAGGCTCTCGTGATGGTGCTGGGTCAT
Source organism: Roseovarius sp. D22-M7 (assembly GCF_037083785.1). NCBI lineage: Bacteria > Pseudomonadati > Pseudomonadota > Alphaproteobacteria > Rhodobacterales > Roseobacteraceae > Roseovarius > Roseovarius sp. D22-M7. Next base: position 134,243 of record NZ_JBAPKY010000002.1, on the reverse strand, counting down.
GATACTCGACGAAGGCAGCGATCTGGCGCTCGGGATCCCCGGGCAGGAGGTCATGCCCGAGCAGGACACGGCGCAAGCACGGTCCGGTGCCGGCGCTCGCTCTTGCCCCGGGTCTGCGGGTGGTATGGCGCGCCGCGGACATGACTATGCCCTTGCCTTGGGGATCATGCGTCAGGTCCCCGGCGATGCAGGACTTGCCGTTGTCGCTGAGCAGCCTTGGCTTGGCGACCACGGTTGCGCGGTCAAAACCTGAGGTTTGCAGCGCCGGATCGAGCGTGGCGGTCATATCCTCGGCCTTTAACGTCGTGCTGTGCGTCCAGGCGATCATGTCGCGGGTGCAATCGGCCGGGATTGTCCTGAGGTAGCCACGTTCACGATTGTGAAACTGTTTTCGTGACGCCAGCCGGATTCCAGCAGCAGGATTGCCTTCCATGCTGGTTTGCTCGAGACCGCGTCAGTCCAGTCATAGGGTTTGTTGCGCATATCCTCATCACACCTGCATCAACACTTCGTGCCGGGACATCCGATGTTGTGGCTCAGGCCGCGGGGGCCGCATCATCCAGGCGCAACTGAACCGAACGGCGCCCATTCCACGTGTTGATCTCGAGACGTCCAGCCAAGTGAAACCGCCCGCCTTCTTGGCCCGCCAGCGCCGGCCCGAGGGGCGTGTCGAAGGCGCCGAAGGCGATTGCGTCGAGGCTTGCGCCGAACCCGTCGGTGACGCGCAGCTTCAGATGTGACCCGCCCAGTTGCCGTGCAAACGTGATCTGGCTGTCGGCGAAGACGAAGCGCGGCCCCGGCGCGCCCGCACCGAAGGGGCCGGCGGCGTCGATCTGCTCGATCAGCTCGATGGTCGCGGCGCGCGGCGTCAGGAGCCCGTCGAGCCGCAGATCGGCCGGGCCGATGCGGTCCGCGCCCTGCTTTGCCAGAAGTTCCGTGAGACGGGTCATCGCCGCGTCGAGCTTGTCGCGCGCCACGGTCAGCCCGGCGGCCATCTTGTGCCCGCCGCCCTTGATCAGCAGGCCCTCGGCCGCCAGCCGCTGGATCGCCGCCCCGAGATCGACTCCGGCGACCGAACGGCCGGATCCCTTGCCCTCGTCGGCCTCCAGCCCGATCACGATGGCGGGGCGGTTGAGGTTTTCCTTGAGGCGGCTCGCGACGATGCCGACGACGCCGGGATGCCAACCTTCGCCCGCCGCCCAGACCAGCGCGGCCTCGCGCCCGCGCGCCTCGGCCTGGGCGATGGCGGCCTCGCGCACCTGCGCCTCGACCTCGCGCCGTTCGGTGTTGAGCTGGTCGAGCCGTTCGGCCATCGCGTGCGCCTCGGACGCGTTGTCACAGGCCAGCAGGCGCGCGCCGAGATCGGCCTTGCCAATGCGCCCGCCGGCATTGACGCGCGGCCCGAGCAGGAAACCGAGGTGATAGGCATTGGGCGTGGCATCCATGCGCGCCACATCCGCCAGCGCCACCAGCCCCGGCCGCTCGCGCCGCGCCATGACGTGCAGCCCCTGCCGGACGAAGGCGCGATTGACGCCGACCAGGGGGGCCACGTCGGCCACCGTCGCCAGCGCGACGAGATCGAGCGATGCCATCAGGTCGGGGCCCTTTTTCCCGGCCTCGCGCAGCTGGCGTCCGGCCTCGACCAGCATCAGGAACACGACAGCGGCGGCGCAGAGATGCGCGAGATCGCCGCTTTCGTCCTGTCGGTTGGGGTTCACCACGGCATGGGCCGGGGGCAACGTTTCGGCGCCGAGGTGATGGTCGAGCACGATCACGTCCGCCCCCTTGGCCGCGCCGAGCGCGTCGTGGCCGAGCGTGCCGCAATCCACGCAGATCACCAGGTCGTGCCGCGCCGAAAGCTCGGCCATTGCGGCGGGGTTGGGCCCGTAGCCCTCGTCGATCCGGTCGGGGATGTAGAGCGTGGGCGCCGCCGCACCCATCCGCCGCAGCCAGTCGATCAGCAGCGCCGCCGAGGCGCCGCCGTCGACGTCGTAATCGGCGAAGACCGCGATACGTTCGCGTCGCTGCACCGCTTGCAGGAAGCGCGCCGCGGCAAGTTCCATGTCGCGCAGGCTGCGCGGATCGGGCAGAAGATCCCTGAGCGTCGGCGCGAGGTACGCCGCCGCCGAGTCCGCTGCCACGCCGAGCCGGGCCAGCGTCTGGCAGAGCGCGCGGGGCAGGGCGCTGCCTTGGGCCATCGCCTCGGCCTGGCGGTCGATCTCGATCCCCGGCCCGATCCAGCGCCGCCCGGTCAGCGAGTGCTCAACCCCGAGAAAGGCCGTCACTGGCACGCGTCCCCCGTTGCTGACCCAAATATCCCAGCGGCGCCGGTGCCGGCTGCGGCTTCAGTCACGCTTGCTGCGATAGATCATGCGCCGCAGCGATCCGGTGCGCGAGCGCATCAGCACCGTCTCGGTCTCGATGTAGCCCGGGCGGCGCTTGAGGCCCGACACGACGGATCCGTCGGTCACCCCGGTCGCGGCGATGATCACCTGGTCGGTGACCATGTCGTCGCGGGAATAGACGCGGTCGAGGTCGGTGATCCCGGCCTTGGCGGCGCGGGCGCGTTCCTCGTCGTTGCGAAAGGTCAGCCGGCCCCAGATCTGCCCGCCCATGCATTTGAGCGCGCCGGCCGCCAGCACGCCCTCGGGCGCACCGCCAAGACCCATATACATGTCGATGCCGGTCATCTCGGATTCGGCGCAATGCATGACGGCGGCGATATCGCCATCGGTGATCAGGAACACCGCGGCGCCGGTGCTGCGGATATCGTCGATGATCTCCTGGTGGCGCGGGCGTTCGAGTACGCAGACGGTGATCTCGGACGGCTTGCAGCCCTTGGCGCGGGCCAGCGCCTCGACCCGCTCGCGCGGCGACATCTCGAGCGAGACGACATCCTTGGGAAAGCCCGGCCCGATCGCCAGCTTGTCCATGTAGACATCGGGGGCGTGCAGCATGGTGTGGCGTGGGGCCATCGCGATGATGGTCAGCGCATTGGGCATCGCCTTGGCGGTCAGCGTGGTGCCTTCCAGCGGATCGAGCGCGATATCCACGCCCGGCCCGTCGCCGGTGCCCACTTCCTCGCCGATGTAAAGCATCGGCGCCTCGTCGCGTTCACCCTCGCCGATCACCACGACACCCTGGATCGGCAGCATGTCGAGCTGTTCGCGCATGGCGTTGACGGCGGCCATGTCTGCGGCCTTCTCGTCGCCGCGCCCGATCAGGTCGCCGCAGGCCAGCGCGGCCTGCTCGGCGACCCGGGCCAGCCCGAGAGACAATGTGCGATCGTTGAAATCCGAAGGGTCTGTCATGGCAGTGTCCTTTTCAAATGCGTGTCTTTTCAAATCCGGCGCGGCCGCGCGCGCCAGATGCGTGAGGGCCTCAGACGCTTTCGATCCGCAACGCCACCGGATCGCCGGCCAGCACGTCGAGACGCCGGATACCGCTCAGCGCGGTCTCGAGCGCCTCGCGATTGGTCTTGTGGGTCACGATGAGCACCGGCGCGGTGGTGTCGTCATGGCGATACTGCCGCATCCGGTCGATGGAGATCCCGGCCTCGCCCAGGATCGTCGCAACCTTGGCCAGCGCCCCGGGCTTGTCGAGGATCGACATGCGCAGGTAGTAGCGCGCCGGGGTAGCGCTTGTCGCGCGGGTGCAGGGTTTCAGCGACGCGGCGGGCTGCCCGAAGGTCGACAGGCGCGTGCCGCGCGCGATGTCCATGACGTCGCCCAGCACCGCACTTGCTGTCGGGCCCATGCCGGCGCCGGGGCCGCGCAGCACGATCTGGTCGATCTGGTCACCCTCGAGCACCACCATGTTGGTGCCGCCTTCAAGCTGCCCCAGCGGGCTGTCGGCCGGCACGAGGCAGGGCGACATGCGCTGTTCCAGCCCGCGCCCGGTCATCTGCGCGACGCCAAGAAGCTTGATCCGGTAGCCGAGGTCGGCGGCGCGGCGGATGTCGTCGAGGGTGATCTTCTGGATGCCCTCGAGCACGATCCCGTCGAAATCGACCTGGCAGCCAAAGGCGATGGCCGACAATAGCGCCAGCTTGTGCCCGGCATCGATGCCGCCCACGTCGAGATTGGGATCGGCCTCGAGAAAGCCCAGCCTGTCGGCCTCGTCGAACAGGGCGTTGTAACCCTGTCCAGTGGCCTGCATGCGGGTCAGTATGTAGTTGCAGGTGCCATTCATCACGCCGACCACACGGGTGATCTCGTTGCCCGCGAGCCCCTCGGTCAGGGTCTTGACCACCGGGATGCCGCCGGCGACCGCCGCCTCGAAGCGGATCACGCAGCCCGCATCCTCGGCGGCCATGGCGAGCGCCTGCCCGTGATGCGCGAGCATCGCCTTGTTGGCGGTCACCACGTCCTTGCCGGCAGCGATCGCGGCCTCTGTCGCGGCCTTGGCCGGCCCGTCCGAGCCGCCCATCAGTTCGATGAAGATGTCCACGTCGTCGCGCTTTGCCAGCGCGACGGGATCGTCCTCCCAGACGTAATCGGACAGCGACACGCCGCGATCCTTGTCGCGGGTGCGTGCCGAGACCGCGCTGATCGCGATCGGACGTCCGGCGCGGGCCGCCAGCAGTTCGGCCTTTTGCCGGACTATGCGCACGACGCCGGTGCCGACGGTGCCCAGACCGGCAATGCCGAGGCGCAAGGGGGGGATCATCGCGGTCTCCGATCGTCGCTGTTGCGAGGTTGAACGGGGATGTAACGGGTTCGGTGCAGCCTTGCAACGCGCAGGGCAGGCTATTGGGCGGTGTTTTTCACCGATCGATGCCGGAGCGCATCCTGTCGCGGGTCGTGTCGTCGATCACCGGCCCCTTGAGCCGTGCCGCGCGGGCGCGCAGGCGGTCGGCGCGCGCGTCGAGATCCTCTGCTGTCCGCGCCTCGGACGGAGGTGGCGGGACGCGCCCGGTGATCCGATGCGCGGGGATCAGCGCCGGGTAGGGCGCGTCGCGGTCGCCCGCCGACAGGTCCGCGCGGCGCGGGGGCACGTCGGTGCATCCCGCGAGCGACGCGATCGCGAGAACGATGAGGACCGGACGGGCTGGCGCGCGCATGGGGTATCCCTTGGGGTTCAGGTGCCGGTGCGGTGATGCCACGCTAGAGGTGGTCCGGCAAGCCCGCGCCCTTGATCTGAACGGATGTTCAGATAAGCTTGCAGCATGGCACGCACGCAAGGCTCTCATTCCGATATCACCGGCCCGCGCCTGCGCGCCGTGGCGTTGCGCCTGTTCGCGCAGCACGGGTTCGCCGCCGTGTCGATGCGCCGGATCGCCGGCGAGGTGGGCGTGCAGGTGGGCGCGCTTTACAACTACACGCCGGACAAGCAGACGCTGCTGTTCGAGCTGATGCGCGCGCACATGGAGGATCTGCTTGCGGCGTGGGACGAGCAGGCGCCGGCGGGCGATGCGCTCGACGCGCTCCAAGCGTTCACGCGGTTTCACATCCGCTTCAACACGCAGCGCGCGGAGGCGGTCTTCGTCTCTTACATGGAGCTGCGCAACCTGACACCGGATAATTTCGCGGTTATCGAGCGACTACGGCGCGATTACGAGACGCGGCTGGAGGCGATCCTGCGGCGCGGCGTCGAGGATGGCAGCATGAGCGTGGCCGAGCCGCGGATCGCCAGCATGGCGCTGATTTCCATGCTGACCGGCGTCAACACCTGGTTCCGCGAGCGCGGGCGTCTGTCGCTGGCGCAGGTCGAGGGGATCTACTGGGACATGGTGCGCAAGTCGGTGGCGCGGGGATCCGGGGCGGCGCGGGAATCGCCCCCGTCGCCGCCCCGCCTTGCTAGGCGCTGTCCCTTATGAAGCTACCTTGCCGCAGGTCGCGGATCGCCTGGCGCAGTTCCTCTTGCGTGTTCATCACGATGGGGCCGTGCCACGCTACCGGTTCCTGCAAGGGCGCCCCCGAGATCAGCAGGAACCGCACGCCCTGTTCCCCGGCCTGCACGGTCACCGTGTCGCCGGTGCCGAAGCGGATCAGCGTTCGGTCGCCGGAATGGTCGCGCAGATGGACCTCCTGTCCTGCTACCTCCTTTTCCAGCAGCACACCGGTCGGCCGCGAGGCGTCGGCAAAGGTGCCCTGCCCGGCGAAGACATAGGCAAAGCTGCGCCGGTAGGTGTCAACGGGAAACGTTTTTATCACACCCTGCGGCACCGAGATATCGAGATATTGTGGATCGGCGGCGATGCCGTCGACCGGGCCGCGCTTGCCCCAGAAGTCGCCGACGATCACCCGGACGCGGGTGCCGTCATCGTCGATCACCTCGGGGATGTCCGGGGCCGTCACGTCCTGGTAGCGCGGCGCGGTCATCTTCAGCGACGATGGCAGGTTCGCCCAGAGCTGGAAGCCGTGCATCTGCCCGGCCGCGTTGCCGCGCGGCATCTCCTGGTGCAGGATGCCCGACCCGGCGGTCATCCACTGCACATCGCCCGCGCCGAGCGTACCTGTATTGCCAAGGCTGTCGCCATGCGCGACCTCGCCTTCGAGGACGTAGGTGATGGTCTCGATGCCGCGGTGCGGATGCCACGGAAAACCCTTGGCATAGTGCGCGGGATCGTCATTGCGGAAATCGTCGAAAAGCAGGAACGGGTCCAGTTCCGACGGATCATGAAAGCCGAAGGCGCGGTGCAGATGCACGCCCGCGCCCTCCATCGTGGGGCTTGCGAGGCGGGCCTCGAGTACGGGTCTGATGGACATGAGCGGTCTCCTTTCAGACCATGAGATAAGCCTTCGCGCGGCGCGGGGGCAGGGGTGCCACTGTTCGCAGGCAAAGAGGGCTTGTGCGTTTTTCGAGGATCCCTCTCGCCAAAGGACGGCAACCCGGATACATCCGCGCCAGCAAGACGGAGCAGCCCAATGTCCGACGATGATATCGAGATGGAACTCGCGGCCTCGGGAGGGCGCCGGGTGATCGGCGTGGGATCGGTAGCATTTCTGGGCGTCATCATGCTGTATCTGGCGGTTGTGCAGGCGCCGGCCGCGGAATGGCGGGTGTTCATGGTTGCCTTCGCGGGCCTGTCGCTGTGGATGGCGCAGCGCATGTGGCGCGCCACGGCGCACCGGCTGGAACTGACACCCGAGGGTCTGCGCAGCAGCGACGGGCGCGTGCTCGCGGCGATGGAGGATGTCGTTTCCGTCGATCGCGGGGTGTTCGCCTTCAAGCCCTCGAACGGTTTCATGGTGCGGCTGTCGCGTAATGGATCCTTCGCGTGGGAGCCGGGGCTGTGGTGGCGCATCGGGCGGCGCGTCGGTGTCGGCGGCGTGACCCACCGTACCCCGGCCCGCGTGATGGCCGAGACGATGCAGATGTGGATCGCGCAACGCCCCGGGACGTAAACCTGTCAAAATATGCGCTACCGTAGGGTCGGCGGATTAGGGTGGACAAATCGCCCCGCAGGCCCGACCATGATCTGGTGCAACCGCAGATACCTTGTCTTGCGGCGAGAACGGGGAGGGATCAAGCATGACCACCACGAAAGAGCCGGGGTTTCGCGACAGCGTCGACCTGATGTTCAACCGCGCGGTGTCGCTGATGGAGCTGTCGCCGGGCCTCGAGGAAAAGATCCGTGTCTGCAACGCCACCTATACCGTGCGGTTCGGCGTGCGGCTGCGCGGACAGATCCACACCTTCACCGGCTATCGAAGCGTGCATTCGGAACACCTGGAACCGGTCAAGGGGGGTATCCGCTATTCGCTGGCCGTGCACCAGGACGAGGTCGAGGCGCTCGCGGCGCTGATGACCTATAAATGCGCGCTGGTGGACGCGCCGTTCGGCGGCTCGAAGGGCGGGCTGTGCGTCGATCCGCGCGCGTGGGAAGAGCACGAACTGGAACTGATAACCCGACGGTTTGCCTATGAGTTGATCAAGCGTGACCTCATCCATCCCGCACAGAACGTCCCCGCCCCCGACATGGGCACCAGCGAGCGCGAGATGGCGTGGATTGCGGACCAGTACAAGCGCATGAACACCACCGATATCAACCACCGCGCCTGCGTGACAGGCAAGCCGATCCACGGCGGCGGCATTCAGGGCCGGACAGAGGCGACCGGGCGCGGGGTCCAGTACGCCCTGCAGGAATTCTTTCGTCACCGCGATGACGTCGCGGCGGCCGGGCTTTCGGGCACGCTGGACGGCAAGCGGGTGATCGTTCAGGGCCTTGGCAATGTGGGCTATCACGCCGCCAAGTTCCTCTCTGAAGAGGATGGCTGCAAGATCACCGCGATCATCGAGCGCGATGGCGCGCTGCTGGATGAAAAGGGTCTCGACGTCGAGGCGGTGCATAACTGGATCGGCCGGCATGGCGGGGTCGATGGCTATCCCGAAGGCCGGTTCATCCGCGATGGCGCCAAGGCGATGGAGGCGGAGTGCGAGATCCTCATCCCCGCCGCGCTGGAGGGGGTGATCAATCGCGACAACGCCGAGCGCATCAACGCCCCGCTGATTATCGAGGCCGCAAACGGGCCGGTCACCGCGGGGGCCGACGACATCCTGCGCCAGAAGGGCACGGTGATCATCCCCGACATGTACGCCAATGCCGGCGGCGTCACCGTGTCCTATTTCGAATGGGTCAAGAACCTCAGCCATATCCGCTTTGGCCGGCTTGGGCGGCGCCAGGAAGAAGCCCGGCACGACCTGCTGATCACAGAGCTGGAGCGCCTCAATCGCGGCATGGGCGATGCCTGGGAAATGTCACCCGATTTCAAGCAGAAATACCTGCGCGGGGCCGACGAGTTGCAACTCGTGCGTTCGGGTCTCGACGACACCATGCGCAGCGCCTACCAGTCGATGCGCGAGGTCTGGCACGACCGTCAGGACGTGACCGATCTGCGCACCGCCGCCTACCTGGTGTCGATCGCCAAGGTCGCCGCAAGCTACCGCGCCATGGGGCTCTGACCGGCCGATTGGCACAGGTGCAACGGGCGGCATGGCCGAGTGCTGCACCCTATGGACTTTGGCAGCCAAGAGACCGATATTTGCGGGATGAGCCTTCCACCCGGATTTCTGGACGAATTGCAAGGCCGGCTGTCGCTCAGCCAGGTGGTCGGGCGAAAGGTCAGCTGGGACATGCGCAAGTCCAATCAGGCCAAGGGCGACATGTGGGCCCCGTGCCCGTTCCACCAGGAAAAGACCGCGTCCTTTCACGTCGATGACCGCAAGGGGTTTTACTACTGCTTCGGCTGTCACGCCAAGGGCGACGCGATTTCTTTCATCCGCGAGACCGAGAATGTCGAGTTCATCGAGGCGGTGAAGATCCTCGCCGGCGAGGCCGGCATGAGCGTGCCGGAACGCGACCCTCAGGCGCAGGCCAAGGCCGACCGGCGCACGCAGCTTGTCGAGGTGATGGACCAGGCGGTCAGGTATTTCGGGATGCAGTTGCGCGGTAGTGCCGGAGCGGCGGCGCGCGACTATCTCGTGGGGCGCAAACTCGACGCCGCAACGCAGGCGCGCTTCGATCTGGGCTTCGCGCCGGAGGGCTGGCAGGGGCTGTGGGATCACCTGAGCGGAAAGGGCATGCCCCCCGAGTTGATCCTCGCCTGCGGGCTGGCCAAGGAAAGCGGCAAGGGCGGCAAGCCCTACGACACCTTCCGCAACCGGATCATGTTCCCCATCCGCGACGCCCGCGGGCGCTGCATCGCGTTCGGCGGCCGCGCGATGGACCCGAACGATAACGCCAAGTACCTCAATTCGCCTGAAACCGAGATCTTCGACAAGTCCCGCACGCTTTACAATCACGCCCCCGCGCGGGAGGCGGCGGGCAAGGCCCAGCCGCTGATCGTGGCCGAAGGCTACATGGACGTGATCGCGCTGGTCGCCGCAGGCTTTGATGCGGCGGTGGCACCCTTGGGCACCGCGGTGACCGAGCATCAGTTGCAGCTTCTGTGGCGCGTCACCGACGAGCCGGTGATCATGCTCGACGGCGATACCGCGGGTCTCCGCGCGGCCTACCGCGTGATCGATCTGGCGCTGCCGTTGCTCGAGGCGGGGAAATCGCTGCGTTTCGCGCTGATGCCCGAAGGGCAAGACCCCGATGACGTGCTGCGCGCCGAGGGCGCGGGCGCGGTGCAGGCGCGGGTCGACGACGCGCTGTCGCTGGTGCGGCTGCTTTGGCAGCGCGAGACGGAAGGGCGCCGCTTCGACAGCCCCGAGCGCAAGGCGGCGCTGGAACGTGTGTGCCGCGAAAAGACCGCGCTGATCCGCGACCCGTCGCTGCGGTTTCATTACGAGCGCGAGTTGAAGGATCTGCGCTGGAAATTGTTCAATCCGCGCCGGACGGCCGGAGGCGGCGCGGCGCGGGCGCGCGGCGGCAGATGGGACCTGCCGGAGCCGGCGCGCGCCACCACCAAATCCTCGCTTCTGGTGACGGGGGGGAGCAACACCGAGACCCATCTGCTCGAGGCGGTGATTCTGGCGACAATGATCTGCTGTCCGGAAGTCGTCGACAGCTTCGACAGTCAGGTCGACCGGCTGGAATGCCGCGATCCCGACCATGCCATGCTGCGGACTTTGATCCTGCGCCACGCCAGCGAGGGGGCCGAGACGCTGCGCGCCCGCATAAATGCGGAACTGGGCAGCGAGCGGCTTGAAAAACTGCTGTCGCTTCCCCACGTCACACTCGCACCGCCGGTGCGTCACCCCGGCGACGCGGCACTTGCCAGCCTGACGTTGAGGGAGGCACTGGGCAAGCTGCTGACCCAACGGGGCGTGCAGGCAGAGGTGACCGAAGCCACAGCCGACATGGCCGGTCTGGCCGACGAGGCGATCACCTGGCGGCTGGGGCAGGCGGCGCAGGCCCGCAACCGTGCGCTGTGCAGCCAAGAGGATGACGATGCCGAATACGAGCACGGCGAGAACGGGGCACCGATCAAGCGAGACGAGAAAGAGCAGTTCGCGGCGCTGTTGAGCAGCATAAACTATTCCAAACCGAGGCGCTGAGACCCATTTGGTGAGGTTTGAGTAGGAAAATCAGGGTAAACGGGTGTCCGAATCAGTTCAGTGCGCTATTGATTCGGTCAGCCGAATCGACGCTACCGTCCCCAATCGAGGAGTCTTTAATGGCCGCCAAGGATACTGAAGACCGCAAGCCCGACGACGCCGAAATGGAGGGGTCGCTCGACATGAGCCAGGCGGCGGTCAAGAAAATGATCTCCGAGGCGCGCGAAAAGGGGTTCATCACGTACGATCAGCTCAACGCCGTCCTGCCGCCCGACCAGGTCGGCAGCGAGCAGATCGAGGACGTGATGTCGATGCTGTCGGAGATGGGCATCAACATCATCGAGGCCGAGGACGCCGAGGAGGAAGAGAGCAAGACCACCGCCGTGGCCGAGGTCCACAAGCGCGGCGAGGTCGCGGTCGGCACCGCCAAGGAAGACAAGCTCGACCGCACCGATGACCCGGTGCGCATGTACCTGCGCGAGATGGGGTCGGTCGAACTGCTCAGCCGCGAGGGCGAGATCGCCATCGCCAAGCGGATCGAGGCCGGGCGCAACACGATGATCGCGGGCCTCTGCGAAAGCCCGCTGACCTTCCAGGCGATCACCATCTGGCGCGACGAGCTGCTGAGCGAGGACATCTTGCTGCGCGACGTGATCGACCTCGAGACGACCTTCGGCAATCAGACCCTCGAGGACGGCGCCGAATCCGTGGCGGCGGCCGCCAACATCTCGCAGCCCCCTGAAAAGGAAGAACAATCCGACGGTTCCTCGCCGGAACTGGACGCGGACGGAAACCCCATCCAGCGCGACGACGACGAGGACGAGGACGAGCAGGCCAACATGAGCCTCGCCGCGATGGAGGCGGCGCTGAAGCCGCGGGTGCTCGAGACGCTCGACCGGATCGCCGACGATTTCGCCATGCTGTCGGAGATGCAGGACAGCCGCATTTCCGCGACGCTCAACGAGGACGGGTCCTTCTCGAAGGAGCAGGAGAAAAAGTACCAGAAGCTGCGCTCGGAAATCGTGGTTCTCGTCAACGAGTTGCACCTGCACAACAACCGCATCGAGGCGCTGATCGACCAGCTTTACGGCATCAACCGCCGGATCATGCAGATCGACACGGCGATGGTCAAACTGGCCGACCAGGCGCGGATCAACCGCCGCGAGTTCATCGAGGAATATCGCGGCCGCGAGCTTGACCCGAACTGGGTCGAGGACATGAAGCAGAAGCCCGGACGTGGCTGGCAGATGCTGATGGAGCGCAGCCCCGAGAAGGTGGCAGAGTTGCGCAACGACATGGCGCAGGTCGGGCAGTATGTCGGCCTCGACATCTCCGAGTTTCGGCGCATCGTCGGGCAGGTCCAGAAGGGCGAGAAGGAGGCCCGTCAGGCCAAGAAGGAAATGGTCGAGGCGAACCTGCGGCTGGTCATCTCGATCGCCAAGAAATACACGAACCGTGGCCTTCAATTCCTTGATCTCATTCAGGAAGGCAATATCGGCCTGATGAAGGCCGTGGACAAGTTCGAGTATCGCCGCGGCTACAAGTTCAGCACCTACGCGACTTGGTGGATCCGCCAGGCGATCACCCGCTCGATCGCCGACCAGGCGCGCACCATCCGCATCCCGGTGCACATGATCGAGACGATCAACAAGCTGGTGCGCACGGGGCGGCAGATGCTGCACGAGATCGGGCGCGAACCGACGCCGGAAGAGCTGGCCGAAAAGCTGCAGATGCCGCTGGAGAAGGTCCGCAAGGTGATGAAGATCGCCAAGGAGCCGATTAGCCTCGAGACACCGATCGGCGACGAGGAGGACAGCCAGCTTGGCGATTTCATCGAGGACAAGAACGTCATCCTGCCGCTGGATTCGGCCATTCAGGACAACCTCAAGGAAACCACGACGCGGGTCCTGTCGTCGCTGACCCCGCGCGAGGAGCGCGTGCTGCGCATGCGCTTCGGCATCGGGATGAACACCGATCACACGCTAGAAGAGGTGGGCCAGCAGTTCAGCGTCACCCGCGAGCGTATTCGCCAGATCGAGGCCAAGGCCTTGAGAAAGCTGAAACATCCCAGCCGCTCGCGCAAGCTGCGCAGCTTCCTCGACCAGTAGGGCGGGCCGATGTCGATCCTGTCACGGTTGTTCGGGGGCGGCGGCAAACCGCAAGCGCGCGACGAGGCGTCCGAGACCTACAAGGGCTGTCGCATCGTCGCAGCACCGCAAAAGGCCGAGGGCGGGCACCGCGTCGGGGCCCTGATCGAGAAGGAGATCGGCGGCGAGGTGAAGGTGCACAACCTGCTGCGCGCCGACACCGTGGGCAGCCTCGACGAGGCCGAGGCGTTCTCGATCCGCAAGGCGAAACAGGTGATCGACGAGCGCGGCGATACGCTGTTCGACTGACGCAAACCCGGGATCGCTGCGTACAGGGTGTACGTTTTCGCGCCGAAAATGTACGCACCAAACCACAACGTTTGACGTCAGCCGCAGCCCGTACGCGCTGTTAACGGCTTTACGCCGAGGGGCCCGCTGCGGCGCGAACGAGAAACGCCGCGGAGCCTGTCCTAAAGACACCGTTATCCCGGCGCGCGCAGGTCGATATGTGAACGGACCGTGCGCCTATTTCAGCACCGACCGGCCGGCATAGCGGGCGGTGTAGCCCAGCATCTCCTCGATCCGGATCAACTGGTTGTATTTCGCCAGCCGGTCCGAGCGTGCGAGGCTGCCGGTCTTGATCTGGCCGCAATTGGTAGCCACGGCGAGATCGGCGATGGTGGCGTCCTCGGTCTCGCCCGAGCGGTGCGACATCACGTTGGTCATGCCGGCGCGGTGCGCCATCTCGACCGCCTGCAGCGTTTCGGTCAGCGTGCCGATCTGGTTGACCTTGACCAGCATGGAATTGGCGGCGCCCTTTTCGATGCCCATGGCGAGGCGGTCGGGATTGGTGACGAAGAGGTCGTCGCCGACAAGCTGCACGCGGTCGCCGATGGCGGCGGTCAGCGCGGTCCAGCCGTCCCAGTCATCCTCGGAACACCCATCCTCGATCGAGACGATCGGGTAATCGCCGACCAGCGCCGCGAGATAGGCGACGTTTTCATCCGGCGTCAGGGTTTTTCCCTCTCCGGCAAATACATACTTGCCGTCCTTGAAGTATTCCGTGGCCGCGCAATCGAGCGCGAGGCAGATGTCGGTGCCCGGCGCGTATCCGGCCTTTTCGACGGATTTCAGAATAAAATCAAGCGCGTCGCGGGTGGAGTTGAGGTTGGGCGCGAAGCCGCCCTCGTCGCCGACGCCGGTGGCGAGGCCGGCTGCGGTCAGCTCCTTCTTCAGGGTGTGGAACACCTCGGCGCCCATGCGCACCGCGTCGCGCATGGTCCCGGCCGAGACCGGCATGATCATGAATTCCTGCACGTCGATCGGGTTGTCGGCATGTTCGCCGCCATTGATGATGTTCATCATCGGCACCGGCAGGGTGCGCGCCGAGGTGCCGCCCACGTAGCGGAAAAGCGGTTGCCCGGTGAAATCGGCGGCGGCGCGGGCGGCGGCGAGGCTGACCCCCAGAATGGCGTTGGCGCCGAGGCGGGCCTTGTTGGGGGTGCCGTCAAGCTCGATCATGCCGAGATCGAGCGCCACCTGTTCGGTGGCGTCCATGCCCAGCAACTCGGTGGCGATCTCGCCGTTGACGGATGCGCAGGCCTCCAGCACGCCCTTGCCGCCATAGCGCGCGGGGTCGCCGTCGCGCCGTTCCACGGCCTCGTGCGCGCCGGTCGAGGCGCCCGAGGGGACGGCGGCGCGGCCCATCGTGCCGTCCTCGAGGGTCACGTCCACCTCGACCGTCGGATTGCCCCGGCTGTCGAGGATTTCGCGGGCGTGGATGTCGATGATGCTGCTCATGTCTCTGGACCCTCTGGATGCGATATGGTTGCCACCGGCATAGCAAGATTTCCCCGCCATGCAAACGCGGCATCAGCGGTAGGGTGTCAGCGGCACCGAAGGTGTCGCGATGCGCCGCGCGAGGCGGCGCTCGCGCCAGAAGGTGAAGAGCCCCGAGGCGATGATGATCGCGGCGCCGGTCAGCGTCCAGATGTCGGGGCGCTCGTCGAAGACCGTCACGCCGATGATCAGCGCGAAGATCAGCCGCGAATAGCGGAACGGCGTGATCACCGACACATCCCCCAGCCGCATCGCCGCGACGATGGCGTAATAGGCGGCCAGCGCGCAGGCGAGCGCCAGCGCCAGATCCCGCCAGGCGATGGCCGAGGGCAGGGAGGGCGCGCCGCCGAAGGCCAGCAGGATCAGGCCGGTGGGCACCAGCGTGGCGAAGGCATAGGTCGAAAGCTGCATCGATGAGATGGTGCGCGGCACCGCCCTTGTGGCAAGGTCGCGGATCGCCAGCCCGATCACGCCCTGCAGCGCGAAGAGCGAGGCGGGCTGGAACGCGTCGAACCCCGGCCGGATCACCATCAGCACGCCGCAGAACCCCACGAGGATCGCGGTCCAGCGTTTCCAGCCCACGGCCTCGCCGAAGAAGAGCGCGGCACCCAGCGTCACCGCAAGTGGCGTGGCCTGCAGGATCGCCGAGGCCGAGGAGAGCGGCGTGAGGGCGATGGCGGTGACGAACCCGATCGTGCCGACCAGTTCGCCGAGGTTGCGCAGGAGCACCGCGCGTGTGATCAGGTCGCGCGACCAGAGCCGGCGGCCCTGCGCGCGGGTTACCAGGCCGAAGACCAGCGCGCCGCCGAAGCCCAGGAACATGATGATCTGCCCCACGGGCATGGTTTCGGCCAGACGCTTGATGAACAGGTCCTCAAGCGCGAAGCCGGCCATCGCGAGAACCATCAGGATGCTGCCGCGCAGGTTTTCCATCGGGGTACGTCCTTGTCCGGCCAAAGCCCGACGGTAGCGCAGCCGCGCCCCCCGAGAAAGCCGCCAAGCTATGACAGGACCACAATACCGCTATGCTTGGCCTTGTGTTCCGGCTCGACATGGATGGTGACGCGGGCATCGGGCAGGGCGTCCATCAGCGCCGCCTCGATCCGGTCGCAGAGGTCGTGCGCGGCCTCGACCGTGGTTTCGCCCGGCACCACGAGGTGGAAATCGATGAAGGTGACCTGCCCGGCATGGCGGGTGCGCAGGTCATGCGCCTCGAGCGCCGCGTCCTCGGATGCGGCGTCGGAGATGATCTGCCGGATGCGCGCCAGTTCCGCCTCGGGCACCGCCTCGTCCATCAGCCCGCTGAGCGAGCCCTTGATGACCGTCCAGCCCGACCAGATGATGTTGAGCGCCACCAGCACCGCCATCGCGGGGTCGAGCCACCACCAGCCGGTGGCGAAGGCCAGCGCCACGCCGATGAACACCCCCACCGACGAGACGACATCGGTCAGCAGGTGCCGCCCGTCGGCCACCAGCGCGGGCGACCGGTGCCGGCGCCCGTTGCGGATCAGGATCGCGGCCCAGATCCCGTTGATCAGGCTGGCCCCGGCATTGATCGCCAGTCCGACGAGCGGCGCGTCGAGCGGGCGGGGGGCGAGGAACCCCGCATAGGCCTCGCGCAGGATGAAGAGTGCTGCGATGACGATCAGCACGCCTTCGAGCACCGCCGAGAAGAATTCCGCCTTGTGGTGGCCGTAGGGGTGGTTGTCATCCGCCGGTCGCCGCGCCAGGTGCAGCGCCGCGACGACCGCCAGCGCGGCGGCCACGTTCACGAGGCTTTCCAGCGCGTCCGACATCAGCGCCAGCGAGCCGGTCAGCTGCCATGCCACCGCCTTCAGCCCCAGCACCAGCAGCCCGACCGCCACGCTGCCCATCGCCAGCCGCATGATCCGCGTGGTGGATCGCCTGCCCATCCCCGTTTCCATGCCGCCGCCCTACTTGCCGGATTTCAGCGGCACGCCGTAAAGCTCCAGCCGGTGACCGATCAGCCGGTAGCCGAGTTTCTCGGCGATGCGGTCCTGCAGCGCCTCGATGTCGGGATCGACGAACTCGATCACCTCGCCGGAATTCATGTCGATGAGGTGGTCGTGATGGTCGCGCTCGGCATCCTCGTAGCGCGCGCGGCCGTCGCCGAATTCGTGCTTCTCGATGATCCCGGTTTCCTCGAACAGCTTCACCGTGCGGTAGACGGTGGCGATCGAGATGCGCGGATCCACGGCCGTGGCGCGGGCGTAAAGCTCCTCGACATCGGGGTGGTCGTCGCAGTCTTCCAGCACGCGCGCGATGGTGCGCCGCTGGTCGGTCATGCGCAGGCCCTTGGCGGTGCAGCGGTTGATGATGGTATCGCGCATCGGCGGCCTCTTACCTTCGTGGTGCGCCGTCATAGCGGACAGTGCCGCGTGTTTCCATCGTTTTCGGCCCCGCGACGCGCCCTAATGCGGCGCGGTCTTCGAGAAAAGCTGGATCACCACGATGCCCGAGATGATCAGCGCGGTGCCGATCACCGCCGGCAGGTCCAGTTTCTGGCCGAAGACGACATAGCCAATCGCGGCGATGAACACGATCCCCAGCCCCGCCCAGATCGCGTAGACCACGCCGACCGGCATGTATTTGAGGGTGATGGCCAGCAGGTAGAAGCTGAGCCCGTAGGCCACAACCACGAAGACCGACGGCCACAGCCGGGTGAATTGCTGGCTGGCCTGCAGCGCCGTGGTGCCGGCGGTTTCCGCGAGGATCGCGAGGGCGAGGATGAGGTAGACATACGGGATCATCGGGCGGGGCTCCGGGGTCGGGCGGTCGGGTGCCCCGAGGCATATCCGGGTTATGCGCCGCGGTCCAGCGGAGGGCGCGGCAAGCGCCCTCCGGGTGCGTCGTTCAGCCGATGATCGCGTTGAGCGTCGGGCTGGGGCGCATCACCTGCGACAGCTTGTCGGGATCGGGGTGATAGTAGCCGCCGATATCGGCGGGCGCGCCCTGGGCCGCCGCAAGCTCGGACGTGATCTTGTCCTCGTCTTCGGCAAGGGCCTTGGCGACGGGGCCGAATTCCTCGGCCAACGCGGCATCGCCCGATTGCGCCGCCAGCGCCTCGGCCCAGTAGCGGGCGAACCAGTAGTGGCTGTCGCGGTTGTCGGGCTGGCCGGCCTTGCGCGAGGGCGAGCGGCCATTGTCGAGGATGCCTTGCGTGGCGACCTCGGCGGCCTCGCCCAGCACGCGGGCGCGCTTGTTCTCGTGGGTTTCGGCGAGGAACTTGAAGCTTTCGCCCAATGCGCAGAATTCGCCCAAGCTGTCCCACCGCAGGTGGTTTTCCGCGATCAGCTGATCCACATGCTTGGGCGCCGAGCCGCCCGCGCCGGTCTCGAACAACCCGCCGCCCTGCATCAGCTTGACGATCGACAGCATCTTCGCCGAGGTCGCCAGTTCGAGGATCGGGAAGAGGTCGGTCAGGTAGTCGCGCAGCACGTTGCCGGTGATCGCGATGGTGTTCTCGCCGCGGGTGACGGTTTCCAGGCTGACGCGGGTGGCCTCGCGCGGGGCCATGATCTCGAAGCGGTCGGCGACGCCCCGGTCCTCGAGCATCGGCTTCAGGATGGCGATCAGTTCGGCGTCATGCGCGCGGCTCTGATCCAGCCAGAAGATCGCGCGGTAGCCGGTCGCCTTCTGGCGCTCGATCGCGAGGGTCACCCAATCCTCGATCGGGGCGCGGTTGGCAGAGGCCGAGCGCCAGATGTCGCCGGGCGCGACCTTGTGTTCATGCAGCACCGTGCCGTCGTCGAGCACCATCTTCACGGTGCCCGCCTCGGGGATCTCGAAGGTGGTGGGGTGGCTGCCGTATTCCTCGGCCTTCTGCGCCATCAGCCCGACATTCTGCACCGTGCCGGCAGTGGCGGGGTCGAACTTGCCGTGTTCCTTGAAGAACTTGATCGCCTCGTCATAGACCGGCGCGTAGGTGCTGTCGGGGATCACGCAGACCGCGTCGTGCTGGGCGTCGTCGGGGCCCCAGCCCTTGCCGCCCGAGGCGATCAGCGCCGGCATCGAGGCGTCGATGATGACGTCCGAGGGCACGTGCAGGTTGGTGATGCCTTTTCCTGAGTCGACCATGTACATCGGCGGGCGGTCGTCCATGCAGGCATCGATCGCCTTGAGGATCTCGGGGCGGTCCTTGACGCGATCCAGCAGGTCCTCGAGCCCGGCACTGGGCTGCACGCCGAGCGATGTCATCTCGTCGCCGTACTGCTCGAACACGGGCGCGAGGAAGGTCCGAACCGCGTGGCCGAAGATGATCGGGTCGGAGACCTTCATCATCGTCGCCTTGAGGTGGATCGAGAAGAGAATGCCCTCGGACTTGGTGCGCTCGATCTCGGCTTCGAGGAAGGCGTCGAGGGCCTGCGCGCTGAGGTAGGTGGCGTCGACCACCGCGCCGGCGGGGTAGTCGAGCCCCGCCTTGAGCGTGGTCTCGCCCCGGGGCGTTTCCAGCACGATCTTGGCGCCGGTGGCGTCGGGCAGGGTGGCCGACGTCTCGTTCGCGTAGAAGTCGCCCTTGTCCATTGTCGCGACGCGGGTCTTGCTGTCGGGGGACCAGTCGCCCATGCGGTGCGGGTTGTTCTGCGCGTAGCGCTTGACCGGGGCGGCGGCGCGGCGGTCGGAATTGCCCTCGCGCAGGACCGGGTTCACCGCCGAGCCCTTGATCGCGTCGTAGCGCGCGCGGGCGTCCTTCTCGGCGTCGGTCGCGGGCGCGTCGGGATAGTCGGGGATGGCGTAACCCTGTCCCTGCAATTCGCGGATCGCCTCGACCAGCTGCGGCACCGAGGCGGAGATGTTGGGCAGCTTGATGACGTTGGCACCGGGGGTCTTCACCAGTCGGCCCAGCTCCGCGAGGTCGTCGGGGATGCGCTGATCGTCTTTCAGGTGATCCGGAAAGGCCGCCAGGATGCGCCCCGCAAGCGAGATGTCGCGGGTGTCCACCGAGACGCCCGCCGCCCCTGCGAACCGCCGGACGATCGGCAGCAGCGAGGCCGCGGCGAGTTCCGGGGCCTCGTCGACCTTGGTGTAGACGATATCGGGGGTGGAGGTATTGGCCATCGGGGATCCTTTCCGATCAGGTTTGGTCCGATGCCGCGCAGGTCGCGGCACACGGGCGACTCGTTGGATTGCCCCTGTCTTAACCGAAAAACCCGCGGCGGGAAAGATAGTATGCGACGGTATACAAAAAATCCCCGGGGCGTAGCGGCAAGTGGCGCGCCGACGTCGCGTGATCGCGGCCTTTGCCGGCCGGTGTCAGCGGGCGGGCGGTTCGCCGATCCAGACGTCCTTGACACCGGCCCGGCCGCGCAGCGCCTGTCGCGCCGCCATGCGCAGCCCGGCCCGCGCGGCCCAGTCCGAGGCCGCGGGGCCGCTCGCGATCAGCGTGTCCGAAAGCGCCAGCGACGCGTGGCTGGCGCGCGCCACGTCGAGCAGGCGGCTGGCGGTGTTGACGACATCGCCGCTGACCGACAGGTGACGGTGTCGCAGCCCGCCCATCACCCCGACCTGGACCGCGCCCAGATGGCCGCCCACCCGCAGGCCAAGCCCGGGCCAGTCGGGGCAGCCATGCATCGCGGCATAAAGCGTGTCGATGAAGCGCAGGGCATGTTCGGTGTCGTCGGGGCCCGGATCCGGCACGCCGAAGACCACCAGCGCGCCATCGCCGGCGAAATGCGCGATGACACCGCCCGAAGGCTCTGCCGCCGCCTCGACCAGCCGGTGGAAAAGCCCCAGGAAGGCGTTGGTCTCGGCCGGGTCGAGATGCTCGGAATGGGTGGTGAAGCCGGCCACATCGACGAACAGCACCACCGCCGGCTGCGGCGGCTGATGCTGCAGCGGGGCGTCCTGCGTGGCAAGCGTCTCGACCATGGCGGGCGACTGGTAGCGCGCCAGGTTTGCCGAGCGGCGCCGCTGGTCCAGCCGCCGCAGCCCTGCGCCGGCCGCGGCGCCGAGGCTCAGCGCCAGCAGCACCGTCACGGCATCCAGCCACCAGCCCGCCACGAACGCCGCCTGCAACACCGTCACGGCGGCAAGGACAACGCCGAGCGTCGCGGCGATGGCCCAGGCGGGCGGGTTGAGGCTCGCGGCCGCGAACCCGGCAAGCGCGGCGGCCACGGCGAGCGCCGCGCCGCGCAGCCACGCCGCGCCGTCGCGTCGCAGCGCCCGCCCGGTCAGAAGGTTGGCGGCGAGCGTGGCATGCACCTCGACCCCCGGCAGCGTCGCGTCGAAGGGGGTGGGGTGGCTGTCGCCGAAGCCGACCGCGGTGGCGCCCACGAAGACGGTGCGCCCGGCGAGGTCGATCTCAGCCAGGTCGCTGGCCGAGAAGGTCGGAATGGTCCCCGCCGGGCCGAGGTAGTTCAGCGGCAGCGTTCCGTGCCGGTCGAGCGGGTGTGCGCGCCCGCCGAGATCCAGCCGCCCGCCGATCCCGTCGGCGGGCATGCGCAGCCGGGGCGGCGCGGTATCGGCGCGCGCGGCAAGCGCCGCGATGGCGAGGCCGGGCAGGTGCAGGACGCCTTGCGACGTGGTCACCGCCAGCGCCGGGCGCATGCGCCGCAGCGCGCCGTCGGCGTCGTGTCGCACCGTGGCATGGCCCAGCCGCGCCGCCGCCCGCAGCGCCGGGACCGGGGCGAGCGCCGGCAGCGGATCCTGCGGCGCCGGGCCGGTGAAGAGCGCGAAACCGCCGGGATCTGACAAGACGGGCCGGGGCGTGCCGGACGGCGCCTCGGCCACCGCCAGCACAGAAGCGCCCTGTGCCAGCGCCGCGGCAAGGCCCCCGTCATCGGAGCGTGGATCGATCAGCAGGAAATCCACGGCGACGGCGTCGGCCCCGGCATCCCACGCCGCGGACACGGCCGCGCCAAGCGCCGCCCGGGGCGGCGGAAAGGTGTCGAGATCGGCCATCGTCGCGTCGTCGAAGGCGAGGATCGCCACGTCCGGCGGCGCCGCCAGCGGCCCGCGCAAGACGAAGCGCGCGTCGAGAAGCCGCCCCTCGATCCCCGCCCAGAAGTCTTCGCGGTCGCCCGGGTGCCAGAGGCCGATCACGACGGCCCCCAGCAGGACCATCGCCAGCCCGCACAGCCATTCGCGCAGAAACCGGCGGCGCGGTTTCACCACCGCGGGCCGAGCAGGTCCGCGAAAAGATCGATGCGCGCCTGGCCCCAGCGGACCACCGGCCCGACCTCGCCCGCGGCGGTCACGTCGACGCCGTCGCCGGCCTGCAGCCGCGCGGTGCCATCCTCGCCGAAGACGAAGACGGTGCCGTCGCGGCTGAAGACGGCGCTGGCGCGGTTTTCGACCCGCATCGCCCATTGGGTCGAGCGGACTGCGGCCACCGCCGAGGGCGTGTTCACCTGGATGCCGTCACCGCCGGTGCGATCGAAGAGGAACCCGGCGATACCGTTCATCAGCCGCACCCCGAAAGGCCGGGTTGTCGCGCCCTCCAGAAAGCCCGAGACGGCGATCTCGCTTTGCGGGCCGATGACGACCGCCAGACCGTCCGGGCAGGTCATGCGAACGCGCGACGCCTCCTCGGTGCGCAGCGTGGCGTTGCGGCCAAGCCCCAGCCCCGGCACCGCCACAAACCGACCCGCGCCGCGCGCCGACACCTCTGCACTGCCCGCGACATGGGTGATGAAACAGGCCGCGTCCGCATCGGCCCGGAGCGGTGAGGCGGGGCCGAGTGTCGCGACCGCGAGGATGAAAGCCGCCCCGAGCCGGGCGGCAACGGGCCAGCGATGGAAAAGAGATCTGTTTGAAATGCGCATGGCGGAACGATACGGATCCGCTGACGTCGCGTCAATCGCGCGGCGCGGTCACGCCGAGGACAGCCACCGCCGGATATGGGCGAGCGCCGCCTCGGGGGCCTCCTCGTGGGCGAGGTGACCCGCGCCCTCCATGCAGATCACCTCGGCACGGGCAAGCCTGGCGGCCGCGCGGGCCGACACGTCGGGCGCCACCGCGCTGTCGGCCGCGCCGGTCAGCAGCAGGCAGCGGGCGGTGATGTCGGGCAGATGGTCCAGCAGGCGCGTGACATCCCATTGCGCCATCATCTGCAGAGTGGCATCGACATGCGCGCGGTCCGAAAAGAGCCGCCCGTAGCAGGTGAAGCCCCGCGCGTCGATCTCCGACCCGGTGCCGCGGATCAGGCGCCGGGCGCGCGTCGTCGGGTCGCCGCCGAAGGTGAAGAGCGTCGCGGTCAGCGGGTTCAGCGCAAGAACCTTGGCCAGCACCGGGAAAAGCCAGCCCGCCACGCCCTGGAACCGGTCCAGCGCCGCGTTGATGCCGATCACGTCGGGGGGGCGGCCTTCGGAGCCGGTCATGCGCCGCGCGAGGTCGAGCGCGATGGCCGCCCCCGCGGAATGGCCGATGATGGCGCGCGGCGCCCAGCCTTGGGCGTCGCAAAGCGCGTGGATATCCTCGGCCATGGCGGGCAGGCCCAGCCGGCGCCGGGTGCCGGCGCGGGTAAAGCCCTGCCCCGGCAGGTCGAGCGCCACGACATGGAACTCCTCGGCCAGCGGCAGGATCATGTCGCGCCAGCTATGGGTGGAGCCGCCCGCGCCGTGGATCAGCAGGATCGTGTCGCCCGCGCCGCCCTCCTGCACGTGCCAGTCATGCGGACGGTGCCGGATGCGCCGCGAGAGATCGTGCAGCGGCCAGGTCGGCAGATCGCGTGTCCAGTGCATGGCGCTATCCGTCCAGCGCCGCGGCGACGGCGGTGCTGATCCGGTCCGCGTCGGCGCGGGGCAGGGCGAGGTATTTCGCCCCCAATTGTGCGGCAAGCTGCGCCGAGGCGTCGCCGGGGCGGTTCGCGGTATCGATCACCATACCCGCGAGGCCCTGCGCGCGCATCTGCCCTGCGACCTGCGCCACATCCTCTGCCGCGCGCGCGCGGCCTCCGGCCCCGTCGAGCGCCACGTTCGCGCGCCCGTCGGTCAGCAGCGCCAGCGCCGGGCTGAGACCCTGGCCAAGCGCGCGGTGCCCGAGGGCGAGCGCCGCGTTCAGCCCCGCGGCCAGCGGCGTGCCGCCGCCGCCGGGCATGGCTGCCAGCCGCCGCTTGGCCTGCACCAGCGACCGTGTCGGCGGCAGAACCAGCTCTGCCCCGGTGCCGCGAAAGACGATCACGGCGACCTGGTCGCGGCGCGCATAGGCCTGCACCAGCAGCAATTCGACCGCGCCCTTTGCCTCGGCCAGCCGCGCCATCGCCGCGGAGCCGGAGGCGTCCACGGTGAAGATCAGCAGCCGGTCCGAGCGGTCCTCGAACCGGCGCAGATGGATGTCGCGCGGATGGATGATGACGCGGCGCGCCGATGTGTGGCCGTCGCGCTGCGCGGCGCGCAGGCGCTGCCACGGGGCGGCGGCGCGCAGGGTGGCGACCACGTCGATCCGCGACCGGCCATCGGGGGTTCCGGGGCGCGAGGGCAGGGGGCGGCCGCGCCGGTTGCCCTTGCGCCGGCGGCCCGCGCCGGTACCCGAGGCGGCTTGGCGCGCGGGTTTCCGGCCGGTCACGCCGTCGAGCAGCGCGGGCGGCAAAAGCGCGCGCACCGCCTCGACCAGCATGTCGTCAGGAATGCCGCCGCCGTCGTCGTCGCCGTCTTGCGCCTCGTCTTCGGGCGCCTCTTCCGTGGTCTCGTCGCGGTCCTGGTCGGGCGGGGTCTCTTCGGGCGCGTCGGGCTCTGCCTCCTGCGGCACCAGCGTGGCGCGGGCGGGATAGACCAGTTCGGCGGCCTCGCGCAGGTCGTCGGCAGAGAGCGTGTCGCGCCCGTCCAGCGCCGCGATCGCCATTGCCGCCCGCAGGGCCAGCCGCGGCGCGCGCAGGCTGTCGATGCCAAAGCGCAGGGCCAGTGCGACAAGCGCCGTGATGTCGTCGGTCGAGGGGCGCAGGCGGGGCAGGTGCGCCCGCGCGGCATCGAGATCGCCGGGGGCGGGCAGCATGATCCGCGCCGACCGGTAGCCTGTGTCGTCGAGATCGACGTGAAACGCCAGCCGATCGGTCAGCGCCGCCGGGGCTGCCTCGTCCGCGTCCAGCCCCTCGTCGAGCAGGATCAGACTGTGACCGCGCCCGGCGTCCAGAAGCTGCCCCAGCCGCGCGGCGAGCCCGGGCGGGCAGCGTTCGGCCATCGGCAGGATCAGCGTCGCCGGCGTCTCTGCCAGGCCCTTGTCCATCACCAGGCGTCCCTCGGCCAGCGTGGCGGCGATGTCGGGCCCGCCGAAAAGCTGGGTGTCCGACAGGTCGGGATGGATGCGTCGCTGTGGCCCCGGCAGGCGGTCGAGCGCGCGCTCGAAGGTCTGGCGCACCGGACCCGTCCGGGCGCGCAGGGTCAGCCCGGTCAGCCCGACGGGATCCACCGCCAGAAGCGTCAGCGCGCGCAGGCCGCGTTGCCACGCCGAGGGGGGCGCGTCGCCGGACATCTCGTCAGGAACCTCGGGGGTCATCCCAGCACGTCCGTCACCGTCCGCGCGACCCGCGCGCCCGCCCCGGCCTCGTCCAGCGGATCGCGGCGAAGCCGGTGACTGAGCGCCAGTGTCGCCACCTGCCGCAGGTGATCGCGGTCGAGCCGTTCTGCCCCCTCGAAAGCCGCCAGCGCGCGGGCGGCGCGCAGCAGCGTCAACTCGCCGCGCAAGCCATCAGCCCCGAGCGCCACGCAAAGCCGCGCGCAGTCGCGCAGCACGTCGTCGCCCGCATCGAGGGCCTTGATGCCCTCGCGCGCCGCGACGATACGGCTGCGTATGTCTGCATCCGCGCCCTGCCAGTCGCGCATCATCCTTTCGGGATCGGTGTCGAAGGCGTCGCGGCGGCGGATCACCTCGATCCGCTCCTCGATATCGGTGGGCGAGGCGACCTCGACCGACAGGCCGAACCGGTCCAGCAGTTGCGGCCGCAATTCGCCCTCTTCGGGGTTGCCCGAGCCCACCAGCACGAAGCGCGCCGGGTGGCGGATCGACAGGCCCTCGCGCTCGACCACGTTCT
The DNA here is from genome assembly GCF_037083785.1 of Roseovarius sp. D22-M7. Lineage (NCBI taxonomy): Bacteria > Pseudomonadati > Pseudomonadota > Alphaproteobacteria > Rhodobacterales > Roseobacteraceae > Roseovarius > Roseovarius sp. D22-M7. The sequence goes on along the minus strand of NZ_JBAPKY010000002.1, from coordinate 108,383 downwards.
CGCCCGATTGCGCCACGTCCAGCAGCAGATCGACGATGTGATCCTCGAGCAGGTTGACCTCGTCTATATAGAGATAGCCGCGATTGGCGCGCGCCAGCAGCCCCGGCTCGAACGCCTTGACGCCCTGCGACAGCGCCCGTTCGATATCCAGCGCGCCGGTGACGCGATCCTCGGTCACCCCGAGCGGCAGGTCGATCACCGGGGTCGGACGCTCATGCGTGGCGGTGGTGGTGATGCCCACCCAGTCGGGGCAGTCCGCGGGGGTGGCTGCGTTCACCGGACAGCCCGTCACCACGGTGATCGGCGGCAGCAGCGCGGCGAGCGCGCGCACGGCGGTCGATTTCCCGGTGCCGCGATCGCCAAAGACCAGCACCCCGCCGAGGCGCGGCTCGATCGCAGTCAGGATCATCGCCAGCTTCATCTGTTCCTGCCCGACGATGGCCGAAAATGGAAAAGCCTTGTTCATGTCGTTCCTTCGAGTTGGTCGAGGGGGCGTGTGCCGTGCCACGTGCCGCGCGCGTCGATCACGCGAAACCGTGCGTAAAGCTCCTCGCGGAACCAGTCGCCCCGGCGCACGGCCTCGATGGCGCGGGCATGCGGGCCGCTGTGGCGCGCGAAGCGGTTCATGCTGGCCGCGTCGGGCCAGATCGAGAAGGTCACCTGGTGCAGGAGCGGCACCTCGCCGATGCCGATCTTGAAGGCGACGTCGGGATCGGCGCCGATCACCGCGCTGATATCCGGCACCCGCCGCCAGAAGCGCAGCGCGGCCGATGGACGCACCGTCGCCCGGGTCAGCACGGCGAGGGGGCCTTCGGGGGTGTCGTCCGGTGGCGCGAACGGTGGCGCGAACGGGGCGCGCCCCGACCACGCGCCGCGCGCCGAGACGGGCGTCAGGAACACGGTCCAGTGCTCGGCCGCGCGCCGCTTGTACCGCTTGAATATCGCGGCGTGCGCGGTGCGGTCTCGGGCGGTGCCGGGGTCTGGCCAGGTGGCGAGGATCGCGTAGACGCCCCAGTTGGGCCGTGGCGTGAATCCCTCGCCGGTGCCCGTACCGCACAGTTTCCAGAACCCGATCCCCGCGACCCGCGGCATCGACAGGCGCGCAAGCCCCATCATCCCGAGCGCCCAGAGGCGATCGGACCACGTGTCGAAGCGAAAGAAGCTGAGGCTGACGGTCTGGATCGGATCGCTCCTGCAGCGGTTTGGGTGACATGACAATGACATGCCTGCGCCGTCAAGAAAAGGCTTCAAAGCGGATTGTCAACTTAACTGGACAGGTGTACGGTATTCAAATGTTGACACGTATTGACCCCGAGCTTTCGGACGCGGCGGCGAAGGCGGTTGCGCCCCACGCCGTCATCATCGGGGCCGGCCTTGGCGGGCTGGCCTCTGCCATGCGACTGGGGGCGAAAGGGTATCGCGTCACGGTCCTCGACCGGCTTGACAGCCCCGGCGGGCGCGGCTCGTCGATCACCCAGAACGGGCACCGGTTCGATCTCGGGCCGACCATCGTGACCGTGCCGCAGCTTTTCCGCGATCTGTGGACCGCCTGCGGGCGGGATTTCGACGCGGATGTCGACCTGCGCGCTCTCGACCCGTTCTACGAGATCCGCTGGCCGGATGGCAGCCATTTCACCGCGCGGCAGGACGATGCGGCGATGCGTGCCGAGGTGTCGCGGCTGGCGCCCGACGACCTGAAGGGCTACGAGAAGTTCCTCGCCGATGGCGAGCGGCGCTACTGGGTCGGGTTCGAGGATCTGGGGCGGCGGTCGATGCACAAGGTCCGTGACCTGATCAAGGTGCTGCCGACCTTCGCAATGCTGCGCGCCGACCGGTCGGTCGCCGCCCATGCCGCGATGCGCGTCAAGGACGAGCGGCTGCGCATGGCGCTGTCGTTTCATCCGCTCTTCATCGGCGGCGATCCGTTCAACGTCACGTCGATGTACGCGCTGGTCAGCCATCTCGAAAAGGCGTTCGGCGTGCATTACGCGATCGGCGGCGTCGATGCCATCGCCCGCGCCATGGGCCGGGTGATCGAGGATCAGGGCAGCCTCGTGCGGCAGGGTGCCGAGGTCGACGAGATCCTGATAAAGGACGGGCGCGCGCGTGCCGTGCGGCTGACCGGGGGCGAGATCGTCACCGCCGATATCGTGGTGTCGAACGCCGATGCCGGGCACACCTACGACCACCTGCTGCGCAATCATCGCAAGCGGCGCTGGACGCCGGCCAAGCTGAAGCGCGCGCGCTGGTCGATGGGGCTGTTCGTGTGGTATTTTGGAACCACCGGCACCGCCGACAAGTGGGCCGATTGCGGCCATCACACCATCCTCAGCGGTCCGCGCTACAAGGGGCTGGTGCGCGACATCTTCCGCACCGGCAAATTGGCCGACGACATGAGCCTGTACGTTCATCGCCCCAGCGTGACCGATCCCGGCGTCGCGCCCGAGGGCGGCGACACCTTCTACGCGCTCAGCCCGGTGCCGCATCTTGGCCATGCCGACCCTGTGGACTGGGCCGCGATGGCCGAGCCCTACCGCGAAAAGGTGCAGGCGATCCTCGAGGACCGGCTGTTGCCGGGGCTGGGCGATCACCTGTCGGCCTCGACCGTGTTCACGCCCGAGACGTTTCGCGACCGGTATCTCAGCCCGCATGGCACCGGGTTCTCGATCGAGCCGCGCATCCTGCAAAGCGCGTGGTTCCGGCCGCACAATGTCAGTGAAGAGGCGCGGGGGCTGTACCTCGTGGGCGCGGGCACGCATCCCGGCGCGGGCCTGCCCGGCGTGATCTCCAGCGCCGAGGTTCTGGGCCAGATCGTGCCCGAGCCGCAACAGGTGCACCAAGGATGATCGATCCGCGCGACATGGAGCATTGCGTCGAGGCGATCCGCCACGGGTCGCTGTCGTTTCACGCCGCCTCGAGGCTGCTGCCGCGGCGGCTGCGCGATCCGGCGCTGGCGCTGTACGCGTTCTGCCGTCTGGCCGACGACGCGGTCGATCTGCAGGCCGCCAAGGCCGATGCCGTACTGGCGCTGCACGACCGGCTGGACAGGGCCTATGGAGGCACTCCGCGCGACGCCCCCGAGGATCGCGCCTTTGCCGCCGTGATCGACGAATTCGGCATGCCCCGCGCGCTGCCCGAGGCGCTGCTGGAAGGGCTGGCCTGGGACGCCATGGATCGCCGCTATGCCAGCCTGTCGGACCTGCGCGCCTATTCGGCGCGCGTGGCGGCGGCCGTGGGGGCGATGATGTGCGTGCTGATGCGGGTGCGCGATCCCAACACGCTGGCGCGGGCCTGCGACCTGGGCGTCGCGATGCAGCTGACGAATATCGCCCGCGACGTGGGCGAGGATGCGCGCGAGGGGCGGCTTTACCTGCCCACCGACTGGATGCACGAGGCCGGGGTTCCGCCCGAGGAGTTCCTGCGCGACCCGCAAGCGACCCCCGCGGTGCGCGCCATGGTGCGCCGCCTGCTGCGCGAGGCCGATGACCGCTACGCGTGGTGCGATGCGGGCATCGCCGAATTGCCGTTATCCTGCCGGCCGGGGATTTTCGCGGCGCGCCACATCTATGGCGGGATCAACCGACGGGTACGGGCCGGCGATCACGACACGATCACCCGCCGCGCCCGCACCACCGGCCGGCAGAAACTGGGCTGGCTGATCCTTTCGTTCCTGCGCTGCGCGGGGACCGTGGCGATGCCGCGCTCGCCCATGCTTTATGCGCGTCCGCTGCCCGAGACGGCGTTCCTGGTCGAGGCGGCGGGCGATCCGCATGCCGGCGCCTCGGATTGGAGCGATACGCTTTACCGCACGATGGCGCAGCTCAAGACGCAGGACCGGAAGACAAGCCCGGCATTGCTTCGGACAGGATGACGGGCTAGGTACGTTCGCATGATATGGATCTGCTTCGCGATATTTCTGGCGGCCTGCTTCGCGGCAGGTTCGACCGGCGGGCTGTTCCCGCCGGGCCAGTGGTACGAGGCGCTGAAAAAGCCGTGGTTCACCCCGCCGAACTGGCTGTTTCCGGTGGCGTGGACCACGCTTTACATCTGCATGGCGACCGCCGGGGCGCGGGTCGCGGTCAGTCCCGATAACTCCATTGCGATGGCGTTCTGGTCGTTGCAAATCGCGCTCAACGGACTGTGGACGCCGGTCTTCTTCGGCCTGCGGCGGATGAAGCTTGGGCTGATGGTGCTCAGCGGTCTCTGGGCCTCGGTCGCCCTGACCATGCTGGCGCTGTGGCAGGTGGACTGGATCGCGGGCGTCCTTTTCGTGCCCTACCTCGTCTGGGTGTCGGTCGCGGCCTGCCTGAATTACTCGGTCTGGAAGCTCAACCCCGAGGCAGAGGCCGCGTCCGGAACGGCGGGTTAATCGGCGAAGCGCCAGCCCTTGCGGCGCGGCACGCGCACCGCCAGCATCGGTTTCAGAAGCTGTGACCGAAACCGCGTGAGGTCGAGCGCCTCGTGCACGCCCACAGTCTCTTCCCCGTTGATCCGGGTGCGCACCGCCGACCGTGAATAAAAGGGCGCATCCAGCATGCCTTGCACCTGCCTTGGCTGGTATCCCCGGTCGGCCCGCGTGTCGCGGGCCACGGCCCAGAGGCTGCGCCGCATCCGCGTCTTCGGCGGGGGCGTGACGGCGCAGGCATGACCTGCGCTATCGAACTCCACGCCAACGCCAAGCGTGCTGCCATCCAGCCGCGTCGCGTCGTAGAAGCAGGTGCTGCCATGGCGCGTGGGAAAGCGGCCCCAGGTCCAGTAGCTGAAATCCTGTTCCAGCGCGCGGGTACCGAAATTGGCGTCGAAATAGCCGTGCCCGTCCCATTGCCAGCCGGCAGCATTCAGATCGACCTCGATCTCGCAGGTCGGGGCAAAAGGCCGCCAGACGTGGCTGCCATCGGGGGTCAGTGGCATCTCGACCGAGGTCAGCGCAGAGGGCGTCACCCGGATGCTGCCGCGTACCCGCGAGATGATGGGGGGCGACGAGATCTCGTCGATGTCGATCACCAGCGCGCCATCCTGCCACCGCATCGCCGACGGGCCGATGGTCAGCGCGGTTTCGCTTTGTCGCAGCGCCGCGCGGCCCCGGTCGGTCATCGTGAAGCGCCCGCCCGGCCCGTAGGTGGCGACGTTCATGCAGACATGGTTTTCGGGCGCCTTGCGTCCCGACCACGCGTACCAAGGCGAAAATACCGACCCTATGAACGCGATGACGCTGATCGCGCGGCGCCCGTCGGTGCTGAGCCCGTCGATGTACCACCAGGCATAGCCGTTTTCCGGGACGTCGAGATTGAAGTTCGGTCCTGCATGATCGCTGCGACCGCGTGCCGGCCGGAGAGGGCCGCCATCGGCACCCCCGCCCCCGGGTGCGTCCCGCCCCCCGCGAGGTAGAGCCCCGGGATCGCCGTGCGCGCCGTCGGGCGCTTGAAGGCCGCCGTCATGCCATGCGGGCTCTGCCCGTAAAGGGATCCGTCCGACGCCGGAAACAGCCGGTCGAACCCCGCGGGCGTCGTCAGCGCCGCCGCCTCCGGTGTCGGATCGAAGGTCAGCCCGAAGCGCGCCAGCGTCCGGAAGGTGCGTGTCTGGCATTGCTCGTGGTCCTCTTTGTGGGGGGCGTCTTGCAGGGGCGGTGCGTTGGCGATGATCTCGAACCGCTCCGGCGCGCCGGAGGGGCCTGGCTGGCCGCGATCCTGCGCGCAGACGTAAAGCGTCGGGTCGGGAACGAGCGCGCCGCGGTCGAGCGCGTCGAATTCGGATTTCGGATCGTCGCGGAAGAACACGTTGTGATGCGCGAGATCCGGCCCTTGCGGCGTGGCGGCGAAGGCCCAGACCTCGGCCGACAGGCTGCGCGGCGCGGCGCGCGTTTGCGGTGCGACATGCGCGCAGTCGGGGCCGAGGGCGCCGGTGGCCAGCGCCTTGGGGTCGCCGTTGAACAGGACCGTGTCCGCGGGGATGCGCGTGCCGTCGGCGAGGAGGACCGCGCGTGTGCCGTCCTGCGGCGTGGCTTCGATCCGCTCGACATGCGCGCCGAACCGGAATTCGGCCCCCCGCGCCTGGGCCAGATCCTGCAATGCGCAGGCCAGCCGGTGCATGCCGCCATGCACCACCCAGACGCCGGCGGCCTCGGCCTGCCAGATCAGCGCCAGCAGGCCGGGCACGTGATAGGGCGAGCCGCCGACATAAGTGGCGTAACGGCCGAAAAGCTGCGCAAGGCGCGGATCGTCGAAGCTGTGATTGAGGACATCCGCAAGGGTCGACAGCGGCGCCATGGGGCGCAGCAGGTGCGGGTTGCGCATCACATGCGCCGCCAGCCCCGGCAGCGAGGGCGCGGGCGCCTGCATCACCGGCGCGTCGAACCCGTTGAAAAGGGTCCGGGCGCGCGCCGAGAATGTACGAAACTGCGCCGCCGCCCGAGACCCGGCGAAGGCGCGGATCGCCTCGGCGCTGTCGTCTTCGGTGTCGTGCAGGTCGAGGCGGCTGCCATCGGGCCAGAAATGCCGCGCAAGGATGCGTTGCGGGATCAGCGTGAGATGATCCTCCAGCCGCTCGCCAAGATCATGAAACAGCTCATCGAAGACGCCGCGCAGGGTCAGCACCGTGGGGCCGGCATCCACCGGCCCGGCCGCCGAGGGCAGGCTGCGCATCTTGCCGCCGGGCGTGGCATGGCGTTCCAGCACGAGGACGCGCGGCCCGTGATGCGCCAGCCGCGCCGCGGCGCAAAGCCCGGCGATGCCGCTGCCGACGATCACGACGCGGACGTTGTCATCCCTGCTGCGTGTCATATCTGTTCCCTGCCGTCATGGGTTGAGTGTTGACTCGACAGCCCTGACTGTCCAGTGTAATTTACACATTGAGTGTCCGATGATATGGACATGGCGGATCAGGAGATTTTGGAATGCACATGACCGACCGGATCGAAGCGGCAGTGTCGCAATCCATTGCCCGGTCGCGCGGCGACGCGGCGCCCGCACGCCTCGGCGAGGCGCTGAGATATGCGACCGGGCCCGGGGGCGCGCGGATCCGCCCGACGATCCTTCTGTCGGTGGCCGGGGCCTGCGGCGATGACCGGCCGGAATTGTCGGATGCCGCCGCGACCGCGCTTGAACTCATACATTGTGCCAGCCTCGTGCATGACGATCTGCCCTGTTTCGACGATGCCGATACGCGGCGCGGCAAACCGTCTGTTCACAAGGCCTTTTCGGAACCCCTGGCGGTCCTGACCGGCGACAGCCTGATCGTGCTGGCCTTCGAGGTGCTGGCGCGGGCGACGGTGACCGATCCCGAACGGGGTGCCGCGTTGCTCATGGCGCTTGCGCGGCGCACCGGGATGCCGGATGGCATCTGTGCCGGGCAGGGCTGGGAAAGCGAGGCGACGGTCGATCTGGCGGCCTATCACCGCTCGAAGACCGGCGCGCTGTTCATCGCCGCCACGGAAATGGGGGCCATTGCCGCCGGGCATGACCCGGAAAACTGGCACGATCTCGGCGCGCTGATCGGCGAGGCGTTCCAGGTCGCCGACGATCTGCGCGACGCGGTGCTGGATGCCGACACGCTCGGCAAACCGGTCGGGCAGGACGCGCTGCACGACAGGCCGAACGCGGTGGCCGAGCTGGGCGTCGCGGGCGCGGCGGCCCGGCTGTCGGACATTCTGGCCGGCGCCATCGCGTCGATCCCGTCCTGCCCGGGCGAGGCGCAACTGGCCCGCATGGTCCACGCGCAGGCCGAACAGATCATCCCGACCGTTCCCGCCAACAGCCGGGTCTGAGGCGACCCGGTGGCGTCGCACGACCCGCCGCGACGGCGCGGGGTCGTTCCTTTTACATGGCTCAATCGTCTCGTGGCGCGCGCCGATGTGCAGCGGATCGCGGCGCGCTTGCCCGTGGGGCGCACCCTCGCGCGGCGTGACGGCGCCGAAATCTTCGATCTTGTTCAAGGCTTTGTGCAATCGGGTGTGCTGTCGGCGCTGATCGAGCTGCGCATCCTGCACCGCTTGATGGACGGCCCGCGTGCCGCGGCGGACATGGCCCCGGCCAGCGGCATCGCTCCGGACCGGATGGAGATCCTGTTGCAGGCCGGCGCCGCCATGGGGCTGCTCAGGCGGCGACGCGACGGACGGTTCCGGATCGCGCGCAAGGGTGCCGCGATTCTCGGCGTGCCGGGCCTCGAGGCGATGATCGGGCACCATCACGTGTTCTACGACGACATGGCGGATCCCGTGGCGCTGCTGCGCGGCGAGGGCGAAACCGGGCTGGCGAAGTTCTGGCCCTATGTGCATGGCGCGGGTGGCACCGTGTCGGAAGAGGACGCCGCGCGTTATTCCGACCTGATGGCGCAATCGCAGGCGCTGGTCGCCCAGGACACCCTGGGCATGATGTCCCTGCGGGGGGCGCGGCGCCTTTTGGATGTGGGCGGCGGATCGGGCGTCTTCGCCGCCGAGGTCGCCGCGCGCTACCCCGCGTTGCAGGTGAGCGTCCTCGACCTGCCCGAGGTGATTCCCGGGGCCGAGCGCCGGCTCGCGGGGCTGGGCCTCGGGGCGCGGATCACTTGCGTGCCGGGTTCTTTCCGCGACGAGCCCTTGCCGGACGGCGCGGACGTGATCTCTTTGATCCGGGTGCTCTACGACCATGACGACGCCACCGTCGCGGATCTGCTGGCCAAGGTCCTTGCGGCGCTGCCGCCGGGCGGGCGATTGATCGTGTCCGAGCCGATGTCGGGCGGGGTGCGGCCCGATCCCGCCTGCGACGTCTATTTCGCGTTCTACACCATGGCCATGGGCACCGGGCGGACGCGGTCGGCGGCCACCATCGGCGCGATGTGCCGCGCGGCCGGGTTCGAGCGGATCCGGATCCCGCGCCCGCCACGCCCCTATGTCACCAGCGCCCTCAGCTGCGTGAAACCCGGCTGATCTCGGTCTTGAAATTTGGTGTAAACAAAACTTGACAGTATAAGCTGTGTAAGTAGACTTACATTCAAGGGGTCGCCGTTTTTACTGAGTCTTTTCGACCAGCGGCCGACCAGAGACGGAGACGCCAATGCAGACCCGCGCTGTCTTCTTGAACGGTCCCGAGGATCTTCGACTGGACACCCTCGCGCTCAAGGCGCCGGGCGACGGCGACCTTGTGGTCGACATTGCGTATTCCGGAATTTCCACGGGCACCGAAAAGCTGTTCTGGTCGGGGCGCATGCCGCCGTTTCCGGGCATGGGCTATCCGCTGGTGCCCGGCTACGAGGCTGCGGGCGAGGTGGTCGAGGCCGCGCCGGGCACCGGTTTCAAGCCCGGCGATCATGTCTTCGTGCCCGGCGCCGACTGCTTCGACGGGGCCTTCGGCCTGTTCGGGGGCGCCGCGGGGCGTCTGGTGACCGATGCAGGCCGCGTGACGCGGATCGATCCAGGTGCTGGCGCCGAGGGTGCGCTTCTGGCGTTGGCGGCGACGGCGCGGCACGCGATGGCGGGCCTCGATCGCGCGGTGCCGGACCTGATCATCGGGCACGGCGTCTTCGGTCGGCTGCTGGCACGGCTGACGATCGCCGCCGGCGCGCCGGCGCCCACCGTCTGGGAGATCGAGCCGGGCCGCCGCGCCGGTGCCGAGGGCTACGAGGTCATCGACCCCGCCGACGATCCGCGCCGCGACTATGGCGCGATCTACGACGCGTCGGGCAATGCCGCGATCCTCAACGACCTGATCGGCCGCATCCGCAAGGGCGGCGAGATCGTGCTGGCGGGGTTCTATTCCGAGAGCTTGAGCTTCGCGTTTCCGCCGGCCTTCATGAAGGAGGCCCGGTTTCGCGTGGCCGCGGAATGGACGCGCGACGACCTGGCCGCCACCGCGGCGCTGGTCGAGAACGGCGCGCTGTCGCTGGCCGGGCTGATCACGCACAGGGCCCCCGCCGAACAGGCCCCCGACGCCTATCGCATGGCGTTCGAGGACCCCGCCTGTCTGAAAATGATACTCAACTGGAAGGAAGCAGCGTGAAGGACGACGTGCCAAATCTCAAGGATTTCGATCAACGCCTGCGCGACGAAGCGCATGAAGATCTGGCCGATGTGATCCATCAGGGCGAGCCAACACAGAAGACGCAGATCATCGCGATCTACGGCAAGGGCGGGATCGGCAAGAGCTTCACGCTCGCCAATCTCAGCCACATGATGGCCGAGCAGGGCAAGCGCGTGCTGCTGATCGGTTGCGACCCGAAATCCGACACCACCTCGCTGCTGTTCGGCGGCAAGGCGTGCCCGACGATCATCGAGACCTCGACCAAGAAGAACCTCGCCGGCGAGCCGGTAAAGATCGGCGACGTCTGCTTCAAGCGCGGCGGCGTCTTCGCGATGGAGCTGGGCGGGCCGGAAGTGGGCCGCGGCTGTGGCGGGCGCGGCATCATCCACGGGTTCGAGCTGCTGGAAAAGCTTGGTTTTCACGACTGGGATTTCGATTACGTGCTGCTGGATTTCCTCGGCGACGTGGTCTGCGGCGGCTTCGGCCTGCCGATTGCCCGCGACATGGCGCAGAAGGTGATCCTTGTGGCGTCGAACGACATGCAGTCGCTTTACGTGGCCAACAATGTCTGCTCGGCGGTGGAATATTTCCGCAAGCTGGGCGGCAATGTCGGTGTCGCCGGGCTGGTGATCAACAAGGACGACCAGTCCGGCGAGGCGCAGGCCTTTGCCAAGGCGGTGGACATCCCCGTGCTGGCCGCCATCCCCGCCGATGACGACCTGCGCAAGAAATCCGCGAACTACCAGATCGTCGGCACCGCCGACAGCCAGTGGGGCAGCCTGTTCGCCGGGCTGGCCGAGCAGGTGTCCGAGGCGCCGCCGGTGCGGCCGTCGCCGCTGGATCAGGACGGTCTGCTGGGGCTTTTCGACAGCAAGGATACCGGCGGCGATATCGTGCTGGAACCGGCCACCGACGAGGACATGCGCGGCAAGTTCTCGAAGCCGCAGAAGAGCCTGGAGGTGGTCTATGATGAGGCCTGAGCCGGCCGAGGTCAGCCGCCCGACATGGCGCGAGCGGTCCGTCGAGCACGGATCGCGCGACGTGCGCGAGATGCTGGCGCAGGCCCGCCCCGACCAGATCCTGCGGCTTCTCGACGACATTCGCACCTGCGAGCCATCGGATTACCCGAGGGGGACGGCATGAGCGACGAAGTGAGATATGACGGCGCCGCCGAGGCCGAGGTCATCAAGGCCGCCCCGGACGAGACGGCGACGGACATGCCGGACGCGGCCAGCGTCGATACCGGCCTGGGCTGTCATTCCGGGGCCGAGATGGAAAAGGCCGCCCGCATGGCGGGCCAAAGCGAGATCCTCGACCAATACGCGAAGGATTATCCGCAAGGCCCGCATGACAAGCCGCAAAGCATGTGCCCCGCGTTCGGGTCGCTTCGGGTGGGCTTGCGCATGAAGCGCGTGGCCACGGTGCTGTCGGGCTCGGCCTGCTGCGTCTACGGGCTGACCTTCGTCAGCCATTTCTACGGCGCGCGCCGGTCGGTGGGCTACGTGCCCTTCAATTCCGAATCGCTGGTCACCGGCAAGCTGTTCGAGGATATCCGCGACAGCGTGCACGAGCTGGCCGATCCCGACCGCTATGACGCGGTGGTGGTGACCAACCTGTGTGTGCCCACGGCCAGCGGCGTGCCGCTGCGGCTTTTGCCACGCGAAATCAACGGCGTGCGGATCGTCGGCATCGACGTGCCGGGATTCGGCATCCCCACCCATGCCGAGGCCAAGGACGTGCTGGCCGGTGCGATGCTGAACTACGCGCGCCAGGAGGTCGAAGCCGGCCCGGTGCCTGCCCCCGAAGGCGGTGTCTCGGACCGCCCGACCGTCACCCTGCTGGGCGAGATGTTCCCCGCCGATCCGATGATGATCGGCCGGATGCTGGACCCGATGGGCCTGGCCGTCGGGCCGGTCGTGCCCTGCCGCGAATGGCGCGAGCTTTACGCCGCGCTCGATTGCGGGGCGGTTGCGGCCATCCACCCGTTCTACACCGCCGCGATCCGCGAATTCGAGGCTGCGGGCCGGCCCATCGTCGGCAGCGCGCCCGTGGGCCGGGACGGCACCGCCGCCTGGCTGGCCGGGATCGGGGATGCGTTCGGCCTGCCCGCTGACAAGGTCGCCGCGGCGCAGAATGCCGTGCTGCCGGAGATCGAGACCGCGCTGAGTGGCGCACCGGTCAAGGGCACCATCACGCTGAGCGGCTACGAGGGCAGCGAGCTTCTGGTCGCGCGCCTGCTGATCGAAAGCGGCGCGGATATTCCTTATGTCGGCACCGCCTGCCCGAAGACACCGTGGTCCGAGGCCGATGCAGACTGGCTGCGCGCGCGTGGCGTGACGGTGAAATTCCGCGCCTCACTGGAAGACGATTGCGCGGCGATGGAAGGCCTGAAGCCGGATCTGGCCATCGGCACGACGCCCGTGGTGCAGAAGGCCAAGGAACTGGCGATCCCGGCGCTTTACTTTACCAACCTCATCTCGGCGCGGCCGCTGATGGGGCCGGCGGGGGCCGGCAGCCTTGCCGAAGTGGTCAATGCCGCCATCGCGGGCCGCGAACGCATGGAGAACATGCGCGCCTTTTTCGAGGGCGTCGGCACCGGCGATACCGCCGGCGTCTGGGAAGGCGAGCCGAACATCCGCGAGGATTTCCGGGCGCTGAACCAGAAGAAGATCGACAAGCAAAAGCGCGCCGCCAAGGCGCAGGAGATGATCTGATGCTGATCCAGGATCATGATCGGGCCGGCGGCTACTGGGGCGCGGTCTACGCCTTCTGCGCGGTCAAGGGATTGCAGGTGGTGATCGACGGCCCCGTGGGCTGCGAGAACCTGCCGGTCACGAGTGTCCTGCACTATACCGACGCGCTGCCGCCGCATGAATTGCCCATCGTGGTCACCGGGCTGGGCGAGCACGAGATGGGATCGGGGACGGAAGAGTCTATGAAGCGCGCCTGGGGCGTGCTCGACCCGGCGTTGCCCGCGGTGGTGGTCACCGGATCCATCGCCGAGATGATCGGCGGGGGCGTGACGCCACAAGGCACCAATATCCAGCGCTTCCTGCCGCGCACCATCGACGAGGATCAGTGGCAGGCCGCCGACCGCGCGATCACCTGGCTGTTCAGCGAATTCGGCATGACCAAGGGGCGGATGCCGCCCGAGAAGAAACGCGCCGAGGATGCAAAGCCCCGCGTCAATATCCTGGGTCCGATGTACGGCACGTTCAACATGCCCTCGGATCTGCACGAGATCCGCCGCCTGGTCGAGGGGATCGGGGCCGAGGTCAACATGGTCATGCCTTTGGGCACGCACCTCGCCGAGATGCGCGACCTGGTGAACGCGGATGTCAATATCTGCATGTATCGCGAGTTCGGTCGCGGTCTGGCCGAGGTGCTGGGCAAGCCCTACCTGCAGGCGCCGATCGGCGTGGAGAGCACGACGCTGTTCCTGCGCAAGCTGGGCGATCTTCTGGGCCTCGATCCCGAGCCGTTCATCACCCGCGAGAAGCATTCCACGATCAAGCCGGTCTGGGATCTGTGGCGCTCGGTCACGCAGGATTTCTTCGCCACCGCGAATTTCGGGATCGTCGCGAACGAGACCTACGCGCGCGGCATCCGCAATTACCTCGAGGGTGATCTTGGGCTGCCCTGCGCCTTCGCCGTGGCGCGCTGCGCCGGCACCAAGACCAACAACGAGGAAGTGCGCGCGCTGGTGGCGCGCGAGCGGCCCATCATCCTGATGGGGTCGATCAACGAGAAGATGTACCTTGCCGAGTGCAAGTCCGGGCACGGGCCGCAGCCGTCCTTCATCCCGGCAAGCTTTCCCGGCGCCGCGATCCGCCGCGCCACGGGCACGCCGATGATGGGCTACGCGGGGGCGACGTACCTGTTGCAGGAAGTGTGCAACGGGCTGTTCGACGCGCTGTTCCACATCCTGCCGCTCGGCTCGGAGATGGACGCGGCGCAGGCCACGCCGACGCCGCTGCGCCGCGATTTCCCGTGGGACGCCGACGCGCAGCGCGAACTCGACCGCGTGGTCGCCGGGCACCCCGTGCTGACCCGAATTTCCGCCGCCAAGACCCTGCGCGACGCCGCCGAGGACGCAGCATTGCGTCAGGGCGACGAGCGCGTGGTTCTCGAAACCGTTCAAGCCGTGTCGCCCGCCGGGGCGGCGCCCAATCCATCCCAGGAGGAGGACCTCAAATGACCGACATGACATCGAACCCGCCGCAGCGCGCCCGTGCCGGCCGCCCGCGCAGCGCGGAATACCACCTGTATTTCTTCGTCATCTTCTTCGTGGCGATCCCCTTTGCCAGCGTGCGCTGGATCCGCGACGTGATCCGGTACCGGACCCTCAACCTGCGCGGCCCGCTGGCGCGCGCGTGGCTCGAGTCGGACCGCGTGACGCCGATGATCTTTTCGGTCTGAGGGCATGGCCCCCGGACCGATCTCCGAAACTGCCTGCCAATGAGGGCGGACAGAAACCTGCGGGGCCGTGGTGGTCCCGAGGGCACCCGGCCGCGGGGATCGCGGCTTCAGCATAACATTCCGGAGGAAAGTTCATGGCTGATAAAACCGACCTGTCGTTCACAGGTCTCACAGACGAGCAAGCCCAGGAGCTGCATTCCGTCTACATGAGCGGCCTTTGGCTGTTCACGGCGATTGCAGTGGTTGCGCATATCGCGACCTTCATCTGGTTCCCGTGGTTCTGAGGAAAGGACAAGACAATGGCTAAATTCTACAAGATCTGGCTGATCTTCGACCCGCGTCGCGTCTTCGTGGCACAGGGTGCGTTCCTGTTCCTTCTGGCCGCGATGATCCATCTCGTGCTGCTCAGCACCGACGGCTTCAACTGGTTTGAAATCGCGGCCGAGAAGTACGGGCGCTGAGCCGCGCTCGCCCCACTGACGCTGTGGGCGGGGACATCCCCGCCCGCGGCGACCAAGACAAGTATTGATCCGGTCGACCGCGGGGCTGCATCCCGGACAGGTCGCCATACTCGGAGGCTGCGAAAATGGCTGTGCTCAGTTTCGAACGAAAGTACCGGGTCCGCGGAGGGACACTGATCGGCGGCGATCTGTTCGACTTCTGGGTCGGACCTTTCTATGTCGGGTTCTTCGGTGTCACGACGGTGTTCTTCGCCGTCCTGGGGACCATCCTGATTTTCTGGGGGGCCGCAAACCAGGGCACCTTCAACCCATGGCTGATCAACATCGCGCCGCCCGACCTGTCCTACGGGCTGGGGATGGCGCCGCTGATGGAAGGGGGGCTGTGGCAGATCATCACCATCTGCGCGCTCGGCGCCTTCCTCAGCTGGATGCTGCGCGAGGTCGAGATCTGCCGCAAGCTGGGCATCGGTTATCACGTGCCCTTCGCCTTTGGCGTCGCGATCTTCGCCTATGCCACGCTGGTCGTCTTCCGGCCGCTGCTGATGGGGGCCTGGGGGCATGGTTTTCCCTATGGCATCTTCAGCCATCTCGACTGGGTGAGCAACACCGGCTACGCCTACCTGCACTTTCACTACAACCCCGCGCATATGCTGGCCGTGACGTTCTTCTTCGCGACGACGCTGGCGCTGGCGCTGCATGGAGGTCTGGTGCTGTCGGCGGCGAACCCTGAAAAGGGTGAAGAGGCCAAGTCGCCCGATCACGAGGACACGTTCTTTCGGGATTTCATCGGCTACTCGGTTGGGACGCTGGGGATCCATCGCGTCGGTCTGCTGCTGGCGCTGAATGCCGGGTTCTGGTCGGCGGTCTGCATCATCATCAGCGGCCCGGTCTGGACCAAGGGCTGGCCCGAATGGTGGAACTGGTGGCTCGAGGCGCCGATCTGGCCCTCTCAGGTAGGGATGTAGGAAAATGGCCGAATATCAGAACATATTCACACAAGTGCAGGTGCAGGGGCCGCCCGAGATTGGCCTGGACGGCACCGGCGGGCGCCTGCTGGGCGAGCGTGCGGGCACGCCGGGGTTCTCGAAACTGGTCGGCTGGCTGGGCAACGCGCAGATCGGTCCGATCAACCTCGGGATGCTGGGGGTGGTCAGCCTGCTCACCGGCACGCTGTGGTTCGTGATCGTAGGCTTCAACATGCTGTCGCAAGTCGGCTGGTCGATCCCCGAATTCCTGCGGCAGCTCTTCTGGCTGGCGCTGGAGCCGCCGGGCCCCGAGTACGGCCTGTCGATGCCGCCGCTCAATCAGGGCGGTTGGTACATCATCAGCTCGTTCTTCCTGCTGGTCTCGGTTCTGCTGTGGTGGGCGCGCAGCTATCAGCTGGCGGCAAGCCACAAGATGGGCAAGCACGTCTTCTGGGCGTTCGGGTCGGCGATCTGGCTGTTCCTGGTGCTGGGCCTCTTTCGGCCGGTCCTGATGGGATCGTGGTCGGAGGCCGTTCCTTACGGCATCTTCCCGCATCTCGACTGGACCACGGCGTTCTCGATCCGCTACGGCAACCTCTACTACAACCCGTTCCACTGCCTTTCGATCGTGTTCCTCTACGGCTCTGTGCTGCTTTTCGCGATGCACGGCGCCACGATCCTTGCCGTGACCCGCTTCGGCGGCGACCGCGAGCTCGAGCAGATCTACGATCGCGGCACCGCCAGCGAGCGCGCGGCGCTGTTCTGGCGCTGGACCATGGGCTTCAACGCCACGATGGAGGGTATTCACCGGTGGGCCTGGTGGTTCGCGGTGCTGACCCCGATCACCGGCGGGATCGGCATCCTGCTGACCGGCACGGTGGTGGATAACTGGTTCATCTGGGCTCAAGAGCACAATTTCGCGCCGATGTATGACGGATCATACGGCTACGAGAACTACGGCTCTTACGAGGCCTTCATCGGACAGGAGGACTGAGCCATGTTTCCCAAGTGGTTTGACAAATGGAACCGTGAGAACCCCAAGGAGATCTTCGGCCCGGCGATCGCGATCAGCGTGGTCGGCGGGGCGGTATTCGCGGCGGCGCTTCTGGTCAGCTTCGGCCAGCCCTACGCCACCGAAAGCCTGCAGACCGGTCCGCGCGGGACCGGCATGTCGGTGCCCGAGTTCAAGGTCGATCTCGCGCAGCCGGACCCCGATATCGAGGCGTTCCTCGCCTCGACCTCGGATCCGGTGCCGCCGCAGGGCGGCGAGCAGACCGCCGGCGAGGCGCGCGAGAACGTGCCGCCGGGCCTCGAGGATCTGACGGTCGCGAATTATGACCGGCTGCTGGCCGCGATGCGCGAATGGGTGGGCATCCCGAACCTCTTCGATGATCTCGACAGCTACCAGACCAGCGTGGGCTACCTGATGATCGGCATGACCCAGGCCATCAACGAGGAATGGGCCGGACACGTGAACGCCAACAAGGAGGTCGGTGTCACCTGTTACACCTGCCACCGCGGGCAGGCGGTGCCGTCGAATGTCTGGTACAGGATCAGCCCGGTCAACGAGAACGTCGAAGGCTGGTCGGCCAACCAGAACCGCGTCACGATGCAGTCGCAATACACGTCGCTGCCGTCGGACGCGCTGGAGAAATACCTGCTGGATGGCGAGGCGATCAATGTTCACGACCTCGAAAGCCGGGTAGCGGGCGTGCCGGGGCAGGATGACTACGCCTCGATCCAGGCGACCGAGCGGACCTATTCGCTGATGAACTATGTCAGCAATTCGCTCGGGGTGAACTGCCTGTTCTGTCACAACAGCCGGGCGTTCTACTCGGCCAGCGGGCAGATCACGCCGCAATGGGCGACCGCGACGCTCGGCATCCAGATGGTGCTGGATCTCAACAACACCTACCTGGCGCCGCTGGATGGCATCCTGCCCGAGCACCGGCTGGGCCCGGTCTACGCGGACGCGCCCAAGGCCGCCTGCAAGACCTGTCACAAGGGCTACCAGCAGCCGCTGCAGGGCACCAACGTCATCGCGGACTGGCCCGAACTGGCCAGCACCGATGGGCCGGATTACGGCAACTGACGAACCACCGAAGGCGGGGCACAGACCCCGCCTTCGGTCATATCGCGCCGTTCGCGCCCCGACAGACCGTGCGGGCGACGCCTGAACCACCCGGGAGGGGTGCGATGACCCAAGATACACCGAAAACACCCCTGCTCGACCGCGTCGCCGGACCGTCCGACCTGCGCCAGATGCCGGATCGCGACCTGGGCCGGCTGGCCGACGAGGTGCGCGCCGAAGTGATCGACGCCGTCTCGCAGACCGGCGGGCATCTTGGATCCAGCCTCGGCGTGGTCGAAATGACGGTGGCCATCCATGCCGTCTTCAACACGCCGATGGACAAGCTGATCTGGGATGTGGGCCACCAATGCTACCCGCACAAGATCCTGACCGGACGGCGCGACCGGATCCGCACCCTGCGCCAGAAGGACGGGCTGTCGGGCTTCACCAAGCGCGCCGAGAGCGCGCATGACCCGTTCGGGGCCGCGCACAGTTCCACCTCGATCAGCGCCGCGCTCGGCTTCAGCGTGGGGCGCGACATGGGCCAGGCGACGGGCGATGCGGTGGCGGTGATCGGCGACGGCGCGATCAGCGCCGGCATGGCCTACGAGGCGCTCAACAACGCGGGCGCCGAGGGGCGCCGCCTGTTCGTGATCCTCAACGACAACGAGATGAGCATCGCACCCCCCGTGGGCGCCATGTCATCCTATCTCAGCCGGATGTATGCCAGCGAGCCGCTGGCGCGCATGGCGTCGCTGGCCGAGGGTTTCGAGTCGGCGATCCCCGCCCCGATCCGCGACGGCGCCAAGCGCGCACGGCAGCTTGTGACCGGGCTGACGGGGTCCGGCACCCTCTTCGAGGAATTGGGATTCCAGTATGTCGGCCCGATCGACGGGCATGACATGGGCCAGCTTCTGGCGGTGCTGCGCGCCGCGCGGGCCCGCGCCACCGGTCCCGTCCTGATCCATTGCTGCACCGTCAAGGGCAAGGGCTATGCCCCCGCCGAGGATGCGGCCGACAAGGGCCACGGCGTGGCGAAATTCGACCCGGCCACAGGAACTCAGGCCAAGTCCAAACCGGCCGCGCCGTCCTATACGTCCGTCTTCGGCACCGCGCTGTGCGACGAGGCTGCGCGCGACGACCGTGTCGTCGCGGTCACGGCGGCCATGCCCGATGGAACCGGCCTGACGAAGATGGCAGAGCGATTCCCCTCCCGCGTCTTCGATGTGGGCATCGCCGAGCAGCATGGCGTGACCTTCGCAGCCGGGATGGCGGCGAGCGGGCTGCGGCCCTTCTGCGCGATCTATTCCACCTTCCTGCAACGCGCCTATGACCAGGTCGTGCATGACGTGGCGCTGCAGGGCCTGCCGGTGCGTTTCGCCATCGACCGCGCCGGGCTTGTCGGGGCCGACGGCGCCACCCATGCGGGGGCGTTCGATATCGGCTATCTCGGCAACCTGCCGGGATTCACGGTGATGGCCGCCGCCGACGAGGCCGAACTTGTGCACATGGTTGCCACGGCGGCCGCGCATGACGCGGGTCCTATCGCATTCCGCTACCCGCGCGGCGCGGGCACCGGGGTGGAGCTTCCCGCGCGGGGCACGCCGCTCGCGCTCGGCCGCGGCCGCGTGATCGAGGAGGGCAGCGATGTGGCGATCCTGAGCTTCGGGGCGCATCTGCAGGAATGCAGGTCCGCCGCCGCCATGCTTTCCGAGGATGGCATTTCCGTAACCGTGGCCGATGCCCGCTTCGCCCGGCCGCTGGATACCGACCTGCTGATGCAGCTTGTGGGTCATCACCGTGCCTTGATCACCGTCGAGCAGGGTGCGCAGGGGGGCTTCGGCTCGATCGTCATGCACGAGCTGGCGCGGCGCGGCGCGTTCGACCGCGGTCTCGTGATGCGCAATGTCTGCCTTCCGGACCGGTTCATCAACCAGGCCAGCCCGGCCGAGATGTATGCCGACGCCCAGATGACTGCCGGCGATATCGCCGCGACGATCCGAAGCGCGGTCACAACGGACCAAGCCAAGGTGGTGCCGCTGCGCCGGGTCTGAAAAAGGCCGGCCCCGTGTGTTCGGGGCCGGCCCTTGTCGTTTTCAACCTGGCTTTCGCCGCGGCGTCTCAGGCGCTGCCGCCCACGATCTCGTCGGCGCGGGCAAAGATGTCTTCCCAACGCTCCTTCTCGCGCGGCGCGCGCAAGTTCGCCTCTTTCAGGCTCTCGTAGTTCGCCGTGGCGTCGCCCACGAGGATCAGGCCGACCATGCCGAGCGCCTTGTGCGGCTGGCAGTAGTAGCCATAGGCGCCCTCGGACTCGACCACGACCTCGAAATCCTTGTTCATCCTGCTCTTCCAGCCCTCGGCGCCTTCGGGAAGCATGTCGTCGTAGCTGACCGCGTTGTGGCCGTTATCGACCGACACGAACCGGATCGTGTCACCTGGCTGCACCTCGACGATGTCGGGATAGAAGACCATGCTCTCACTCTCTTCGGGGTGCCGGTTGAGCATCTGAACCTCGTGGACCGTCCCGTTGGCGCGCGCGCCGGATGGCAGCATCGCGGTCGCGGCGGTGGCGCCCATGAGGCTCATGGTCATGCGTCGTGTCAGTTTCATCTGTGGTACCTTTTCCTTGGCCGGCTGCCAATCCATGACAACGCGGCGATGCATGATGTCCGACAGGTGAAATCTCATGAAATCATCTGTCAGCCTAGGTGCTAGCTAGCTTTCCCATCAGCAATTCAAGGCGATCGGGCTGGCTGGCGCGACGGGTGGCGCAGCGCCGTCAGGCGACAGCGTGCGCCAGCGCGCATTGCTTCCACAGGGTGTTGAGGGCTTCAACCAGATGCGCGATATCCGCGTCACTATGAAGCGGGCCGGGGGTGAAGCGCAGCCGCTCGGTGCCCTTGGGCACGGTGGGGTAGTTGATCGGCTGCACGTAGATCCCCCAGTCGCGCATCAGGATATCGGCCAGCACACGGCATTTCACCGGATCCTTGATCATCACCGGAATGATGTGGCTGTCATTGTGCAGATGCGGGATGCCGTGCATGTCGAGCTGGCGGCGCAGCTTGGCCACCTGCGCGCGCTGCGCCTGGCGTTCTGCGTCCGACTGCTTGAGATGCCGCACGCTCGCGGTCGCGGCGGCCGCCACGGCCGGTGGCAGGGCGGTGGTGAAGATGAAGCCGCTGGCAAACGACCGGATGAAATCGCACAGGCTTTCCGACCCGGTCACGTAGCCGCCCATGCAGCCATAGGCCTTGCCGAGCGTGCCCTCGATCAGCGTGATCCGGTGCGCGAGACCCAGCATTTCGGACACGCCGCCGCCGCGCGCGCCGTAAAGCCCCACGGCGTGCACCTCGTCGAGATAGGTCATCGCACCGTGCTTCTCGGCGACCTCGACGATCTCGCGCATCGGCGAGATGTCGCCATCCATCGAATACACGCTTTCGAAGGCGACGATCTTGGGCGCGTTGACCGGCAGCGCGGCCAGCTTGCGATCGAGATCCTCGGGGTCGTTGTGCTTCCAGATCACCTTTCTGGCGCGCGAATGGCGGATGCCCTCGATCATGCTGGCATGGTTCTTTTCGTCCGACAGGATCACCGCGTCGGGCAGGCGGCTGCCAAGGGTCGAAAGCGCGGCCCAGTTCGACACGTAGCCCGAGGTGAAGAGCAGCGCCGCGTCCTTGCCGTGCAGATCGGCGAGTTCGCGTTCCAGCATCAGGTGATGGCAATTGGTGCCCGAGATGTTGCGCGTGCCGCCGGCGCCGGTGCCGCACTGGTCGACCGCGTCCTTCATCGCCTCGCGGACAACCGATTGCTGCCCCATGCCGAGGTAGTCGTTGGAACACCACACCGTGACGTCGCCGGAACTGTCGGCGTCATGGCTTCTTGCCCTCGGGAAATCGCCGCAGCGACGCTCCAACTCGGCGAATATGCGGTAATTTCCCTCTTCGCGCAGCGCCTCCAGCTGAGCGTCGAACATGACGTCAAAATTCATGATGTCCCTCCGGTCGTGTCTTTTTTGGTGATTGCTTGGGCGCCGGAAGCATCCAGCGCCAGAGTTTCGCGTCGGGCAATGGCAGGACCATCAGCCAGTGTTCCAGAAGCGCCAGCGCGGTGATCCCGCACAGCAGCGCGAAGCCCACGAGCTCGACCGGCGACCCGGCGGAATAGAGCCGCTCGAGCCAGCAGGCGACCGCGAGGCTGAGCGCCGTGACCGAGACGGGAAAGAACCAGCCGACCGGGGCCATCCGGAAGTAGCTGCCCATATGCGCCAGCGCGCGCGGAACGAATTCGACGTTGATGCGCGGCACGCCGAAATAGAGGTTCAGCTTGGCCGTGATGCGCGCGAAGTAGAGCACCGTGAAGGTCCAGAGACCCACCTGGTTCGCCGCCTCGTGTCCCGCGAACCAGATCACCAGCAAGGCCCCGGTCAGCACCATTTCGTGATAGGCGACCGTGCCCCAGGCGCGGATGAACCGTTCCCATTCGGGCAGGTCGGGCGGGCAGGGGCGCAGGTTCGGGCCGGTGATCGCGCCGGTCAGGAAGCTCAGCTCGATCCAGCCCCAGATCGCAAGGGCCGCCAGGAACGCGCCATAGGCCGCGGCGATCCCGGTCATCTCGAGTGTTGCCTGATACCCCCAGAGGCCGAGCCCCAGAACGGGCAGGGCAAGCATCACGGCCCGGCGCCCCGCCCCATCCGCGCGCCGCTCGCAAAGCCGCACGATCAGAAGGATCGCCCCGGTGGCGAACCACCAGAGAAACAGGGCCATCAGGGCTGCGATCCAAGGGCTGTGCACGGCTACTCCTTCATCTTTCCGGAAATACTTCGGGGGGTGTGGGGGGCTGGCCCCCCACCCGTGTCGGTGCGGTATGCACCGAAACCCGGATCAATAGGCCGGCTCCAGCCGGGTCGAAGCGGGCACCTCGTGTTTCTTGGCCGGGATCGTGTAAAGCCCGACAAAGGCCGTCGCGGCGCGGGACTGTGCGCCCAACCGCCGCAGCAACGCCCCTGGGCCGGTCTCGGTCTTGGCTTGTGCCAGGTCGGCATTGGCCTTTTGCAGCTTGACCAGCCCCGCCTGCCAGCGCGGGTTGTCGATATCCAGCGTGATCGGGAAGATCTGCCTGGTCATCTCCGAGGTCTTGGTGAAGACCTCGCGCCCGTACCAGTCCGGGTCGACGCCAAGCGCCTTGTGAAAGGCGGGCCGCTGGTGATCGCGCACATACATCGTGGCATAGACGGCCGTCAGGAAGAACTTGATCCACAGCACGTTCTTGCCCGAGGTCAGCTTCGGGTCGGTCTTCATCAGCAGGGCGAAGGCCTCGCCGTGGCTGAACTCGTCGTTGCACCATTCGTGGAACCACTTGAAGATCGGGTGGAAGCGGTATTCGGGGTGCGCCTCGAGATGCCGGAAGATCGTGATGTAGCGCGCGTAACCGATCTTTTCCGACAGGTAGGTGGCGTAGTAGATGAATTTGGGCCGAAAGTAGGTGTATTTCTTCTTCTGCGTCAGGAACCCGAGATTCACCGCAACGCCGGCCTCGCGCAGCGCATCGTTGATGAAGCCGGCATGCCGGGCCTCGTCGCGCGCCATCAGCTGGAAGAGCTGCGTGATGTCCTTGTTGGTGCCGCGCCGCTTCATCTCCTTGTAGAGGACACAGCCCGAGAATTCCGCGGTGCAGCTCGAGATCAGGAAATCGATGAGTTCCTTTTTCAGCGCCGGGTCCATGTTCTCCCAGTCGACGTGGTCCCAGTCCTCGGTCTTCTTGAAATGGCCCTTGTTGGGGTCCGATTCCATCCGTGCGATCAGCTTGTCCCAGTCCTCGCGCACGGGGCTGACATCGATCGCGTCGAGCTCGTCGAAATCGGTGGTGTAGAAGCGCGGGGTCAGCAGGGTGTTCTGCATCGCCACATCGGTGGCGGCCTTGCTGTCGAACTTCGCCTGTTCCTCCTGGATGGCGAAGCTTTCCTCGGCCGTGGTGGCGTCGGCGGTGTGTTTGGTCTGGACATTCATAGCGTGGCCTCCTCGGAAAAGGAAAATTCGCAAAGCTCCATCACCTCGAGATCGCCGGTCAGGCGCGTCCAGAGGCGTTCCAGCCCGCTGGCGCGGATGATCGTCGCATCGCGGTCCTCGCTGACCACTTCGCCGAAGGCTGCCATGATCTCGGGGCCCTGCACCTTTACCTCGTCGCCCGGATAGACCGTGGCGCCGTTATTGAAGCGCACATGCGCGTGCAGGGATTCGAACTTGTGGCTTATTTCCACCGTGCACGGCGCGTGTTCGATTTCTCTTGTCAGCCATCCCATTGCTGGCCTCCTTTCCCTATTGTGCCAGAAGCCGTGCGAAGGCCCTGGCGTTATCGGCGCCGAATCCCATCAAATCGGCGCTCCAGCCTGTGCTGGGGTCTTGAATGGACACCCGTCCATTGTCCTTGCGGATCAGCGTCACGTGGCCGTCGAGGGCGACGCGATTCTTGGTGCGTTCGCGCAGGATCACGCGCCAGACGCCCGAGATGAAGCCGCCCTCGTCGGGCGTCAGGTCGGCGACCAGCGACCCGTCGAGATTGCGGACCGTGGCGGCGCCCGACATGTCGCCCGACAGCAGGAAATCTCGGCTGGTGACCACCTCGCCCTCCGGGGGCGTCGCGATCAGCGGCCGGTCCGTGACCCGCGCATATGTGACGATGGCCAGGACCGACAGGATGAGCACCAGCACCATGCGCATCATGATACGCGGAACCAGTTCCTTGTCATGGGGAGGTTTCATGGCGGGGCGTTTTGCGGGGTGTGTGTCGGTCTGGGTCATGGCAGGGCCTCCGGGTTATTCTGCGGCGATCGGGGCGGCGTCCGGCATCCGCGCCACCTGCGGCATCTGGACGCGCTCCTCGGCGGCCTCGGCCAGCAGGCGCGCCACGCTTTCGGCGTCGGGGATACAGCGCAGCGCCGGTTGCGTGCGGCGCATGACCCACGGGCGGACATGCGGCCAGCACACGAGATAGCTCAGCCGTGTTTCGCCCAGCAAGTCAAGCGCGACAGAGCCGGTGCCGTCGCGGCGCAGGTTCAGATCGGCGTTGCGGATCTGGGTGAAGGGCAGGTTCAGCGTCACCGTCAGCGCGGCCCCGATGCGCATGGCCACCCGGCGGTTGGTGATCGTGTAGACGGTGGCGCGGGCCTGCGCGACGCCCACGATCAGCAGGATCGCGCAGACCACGCCCCCGAGGATGATGAACGGGAACGAGGCGCGAAAGGCGCTGGCCAGCGTGACCTGGTCGGCCAGCGTGAGGAACCGCCATGCGAACAGCGCCACGAAATAGCCCGCGACCCAGTAAAGGCTCAGCGCGTCGCGGGTCAGTGCCCACCAGTGCGGCCGGCCCTGCCAGAGGACGTGTTCTCCCTCTGGCGGGCGCTCCGGCAATCCCTTCACGGGCTCTACGGCGAAATCGTCGTGATCGTGGCTCATGTCAGCCCCTCCCTTCCTGATGGGCCTGTCAGCCCAGTTGCGGCTCTTGACGGGCCTCGGACGCGTAAAGCGTGCCGCCCGCATAATAACCGCTAATCTTGTCTTCCTCGAGCATGGTGATCTGGTTCGGCGAGGCATGTTTCGGAACATTCGCGAAATGCTTGCCGAAGATCGAGCGGATCTTGACACAATCCTTCTTGATCCGCGCCATCGTCAGCGGCACCAGCCGCTTGCCGCCGCCATGCTCGGCGTCGAGTTCGAATTCGAGGTAACGCACCATCTGCTCGGGCTCGTCGAGCCACATGTCGGTGATGGTGCCCACCGTTTCGCCGTCGCCGGCCCGGACCGGCAGCCCGCGCGGATCGCGCCCGGCCGACACGCCGAAGCTGTCGGTCGCCGCCATCGGCACGATCTTGGGATGTCCCTTGCCGTCAAGCTCGGGCATGTCGCGGCGCGGTGCCCAAGAGGCCGGGCCGACCCCGTCAAGCATCGGATCGCCCGTCGGCTCGAACGGAAAGCCGCTGGCGACCGCGGTTTTCCGGAGCGCGATATTGCTGCGCTCGGGGGTTTGTCCAGATGGGACCGTCACATCGCCACGGCCATGCGGCAGCTTGAAGGTCTTGTCACTGGGCATCGGGTACAAGCCCTGGTTCGCGGACGGATTGCCGTCGTCATCCTCCGTCGGATAGCCCTCGCGCATGTTCTCGCGCTGGATGTAGATGATCAGCGCGGCGAAGAAGATGTAGAACAGCCACAGCGCCACGCTGGCGAGGTCGACTTGTCCAAAGAATGTCTCGATCATCTTGGTATCCTTTCCAAGGTACGGCGGGTCATGTCGGGAAATCGGCCAGGCCGATACGGGCCGATCCCTTTTGGGTGTTGCGAGGGCCGACGCGCGCGATCCGGACCAGCGGTCCGAGCGCGGCAAGCGTCACGAAAAGCAGCCCGATCTCGACATGGTAGACGAAGGAATAGCCGGTCGCGGACGAGTTCAGCGCCTCTCCGAGGCGGCCGGATGTTGCCATGGCATCGATCCAGTCGCGCAAGGCGCCGCCCATGGCGATCGACAGCCCGGCGCCGGTGGCCTGCGCGGCCCCCCAGGCGCCAAGCGCCAGCCCGTGCCCGGCGGTTCCGGTGACCGGCATGGTCATGGCGGCGGTCAGCGTCGCGACCGCGAAAAGGCCGTTCCCGAAGCCGATCAGCCCCGCGCCGCTGAAGAACATCACGTTCGAATCGAGCGGCGCGGCGAATATCACCGTCGAGAAGGCCGCGATGCCGACAAGGATGCCGAAGGCGCCCATCCTGTAGGTGTTGATCCCCTGTGCAAGCATCCGACCGGCCAATGTGAACCCCAGAAGCGCGCCGAAGGCCCAGACCGCTGTGAGCATCGTGGTCGCCGACACCGAAAGCCCCAGGATCTCGCCACCGTAGGGTTCGAGCAGCACATCCTGCATGTTGAAAGCGACGGTGCCCAGGAACACGACCGCCAGCAGCCGCCCGGCCTGGCCGCCGGCCAGCAGATCGGCCCAGGCCTCGCGGAAGCGCGGGCGCGGTGTTTCGCGCTCTTCGCGGCTCATGGGCTTCACGTTTTCCTGCCGCCAGAGGGCCACGAGGTTGAGCAGAATGCCGACCACCGCCGCGCCCTGAACCACCCGGATCAGCGTGAAGGGTGCAAAATCGCGCAGCAACCAGCCGATGATCAGCGAGGACGCCCCCATGCCCAGAAGGAACATCACGTAAAGCAGCGCCACGACCCGCGGGCGTGTTGCGTCATCGGCGCGGTCGCTGGCCAGCGCCAGCCCGGCAGTCTGCGTCATGTGCAGCCCGAGGCCGGTCATCAGGAACGCCAGCGCCGCCAGCACCTCGCCGGCCCATGTCGGCCCGACGACCTGCTGTCCCGACAGCACGAGCAGCGCGAAGGGCATCACCGCAAGCCCGCCCATCTGCCAGAGAGAGCCGAACCACAGGTAGGGGATGCGCTTCCAGCCGATGGCGCTGCGATGCGTGTCCGACCGGAACCCCAGAAGCGTGCGGAAGGGCGCGATCAGCACTGGCAGCGCGATCATCACCGCGACGATGGTCGCCGGCACCGAGAGTTCCACGATCATCACGCGGTTGAGCGTGCCGAGCAGCATCACCGTCGCCATCCCGACCGACACCTGGAACAGTGACAGCCGCAGAAGCTGCCCCATCGGCAGGCCTTTGCTGGCTGCATCCGAGAATGGCAGGATGCGGGTGGTCAGGTGGATCAGCGGAGAGGTGCGGCGCGTGGTCATCTCGCGAGCTCCATGGCCTGTGAAATGTAGAATCCCGAATTGATGCGATCGAGCGCGACGAGCCGCGCCTCGACCGGCGTCGAGCGCAGGGCATGCGCGAGTGCGCCCGGGGCGTGCGGGACCATGGTCGGCGAGCGGTCGGCGCGCGGAAAGAGTTTGCCCACCTGCCACATTGCCATCAGAAGCGGGGTGCGCGGGGCGACAGTGAAGATGATCTTGCCGCGCGTCCGATCGGCCAGCCCCGCCAACGCGCGCGTGAGGTCCGGCTGGGCGTAATAGATCAGGCTGTCCATCGCGACGACGTGGTCGACCGTGCCAAGCCCGGCCTCCAGCATGTCGCCGGCGTGAAAGCTGACCCGCCGCTGCAGATGCCGCGGCAGGCGGGCCCGCGCGACATCGACAAGCGACGGCGAGATGTCGACCGCGAGCACATCCGCCCCGCGCAGGGCCAGTGCTTCGGTCATCTGCCCGGTGCCGCACCCGGCATCGAGCACGCGCAGGCCCGTCAGATCGGCGGGCAGGCGCGACAGGATCTGCGCCCGCATCCGGTCGCGGCCGACCCGCACCGATCCGCGGATCCGGCTGACCGGTGCGTCGCTGGTCAGCCTCTCCCAAGTGCGGGTGGCCGTCTTGTCGAAATAGGTTTCGACCCGGCTGAGGGTGCGGTCATAGGTCATCAGTCGAAACCGAGCATCTCGAAGATGTCCCGATCTTCCATCGGGGCCGGCGCCAGCGGATCGGTGCCGCGATAGAGCGTTTCCGCCAGCCGGATGTATTCGGCGCGGCAGGCCACGATGTCTTCCTCGTCATCCATCTCGAACAGCGTCTTCTTCTTCAGACGCGACCGGCGGATGGCATCGACGTCCGGCATGTGCGAGATGCGGCTGAAGCCGACGCGCTCGCAATAGCGATCGACCTCGTCGGTATTCTTGGACCGGTTCGCGACGCAGCCGGCAAGCCGCACCTTGTAGTTGCTCGCCTTGGCCTGGACGGCGGCGATGATCCGGTTCATCGCGTAGATGCTGTCGAAATCGTTCGCGGTTACGATCAGCGCCCGGTCGGCATGCTGCAGCGGGGCCGCAAATCCGCCGCAAACCACGTCGCCCAGAACGTCGAAGATCACCACGTCGGTGTCTTCCAGCATGTGATGCTGCTTCAGCAGTTTCACGGTCTGGCCCACCACGTAGCCGCCGCAGCCGGTGCCGGCGGGCGGGCCGCCGGCCTCGACGCATTGCACGCCGCCGTAGCCCACGGTCACGAAATCCTCGGGGCGCAGTTCCTCGGCGTGGAAATCGACGTTCTTCAGGATGTCGATCACCGTCGGCTGAAGCTGGCCGGTCAGGGTGAAGGTGCTGTCATGCTTGGGGTCGCAGCCGATCTGCAGCACGCGCTTGCCCATCTTGGAAAATGCCGCCGAGAGGTTTGAACTGGTCGTTGACTTGCCGATACCGCCCTTGCCGTAGACCGAAAAGACCTTGGCCCCCTCGATCTTCATCGAATCGTCCTGATGCACCTGCACCGAGCCTTCGCCGTCCTGCCCCTTGAGCACGGGCGGGGTCTCGACCTTGCGGCGCGCCTCGAGACCGGCGGCCTCGCGCATGTTGGCTCGCGCGGCGGGGGGTTGTTGTCTGTTATCCAGTGGGCTCATGAGTGTCTCCTCCCGATTGGGGTGGTGCGCCCGTCGTCCGGGCCTGTTTGCGCTGTGCGGGGACGGGTCATTCTGCCGCGATCCCTTCGAGTCGGTCCTCGATGCTGTCGGCGGCGTCGCGCAGCGCCGACAGCGTGGCGTCGTCGGGGCTCCAATAGGCGCGGTCATGTGCCTCGAGCAGGCGGTTGGCCATCCGCGACGAGGCCGCCGGGTTGAGGTCGGTCATCCGCTTGCGCATCGCCGCGTCGAGCACGAAGGTCTCCGACAGGCGCTGGTAGACCCACGGCTCGACCTGGCCGGTGGTGGCCGACCAGCCCATCGTGTTGGTCACGTGGCTTTCGATCTGGCGCACGCCCTCGGCGCCGTGGCTGAGCAACGCTTCGTGGAATTTCGGGTTGAGCGCGCGCGACCGCGTCTCGAGAGAGACCTGATCGGCCAGCGTGCGCACCTTGCCCGCGCCGCGGGTGGTGTCGCTGATATAGACCGTCGCTTCCCGGCCATTACGGGCGCGTTTCACCGCGCGGCTGATCCCGCCGAGCGTGTCGAAATAGTGATCCACCGAGGTGATCCCCAGTTCCACCGATTCGAGGTTCTGGTAGGCCACGTCCACGTCGCGCAGTGCCGCCTGCAATAGCGGCGCGTTCTGTTGCGCCTTGCCGTTCACGCCGTAAGCAAAGCTCTTGCGGGCCTCGTAGGCGTCTGCCAGTTCGTCCTCTTCGCCGAAGGCCGAGCTGTCGACCAGCTGGTTCACGTTCGACCCGTAAGTGCCTTCGGCATTGGAAAAGACGCGTAGGGCGGCGGTTTCCATGTCGCAGCCGATCTTCTCGGCATAGCTCAGGGCGTGGGCGCGGATGAAGTTCTGCTCGACCGGCTCGTCGGCGGTGGCGGCCTTCAGCGCGGCCTCGGCCAGCAGCCTGCTCTGCAGCGGCAGCAGGTCGCGGAAGATGCCCGACAGCGTCATGATGACGTCGATGCGCGGGCGTCCCAGCGTTTCCAGCGGGATCAGGTCCGCGCCGCAGAGGCGCCCGAACCCGTCGAACCGCGGCACCGCCCCGATCAGCGCGAGCGCCTGCGCGATCGGGCTGCCATCCGACTTGATGTTGTCGGACCCCCAAAGCACCAGCGCGACGCTACGCGGCAGGCTCTTGTGCGTATCCAGAAGCACCTGCGCCTGTTTGGCGCCCTCGCGGCAGGCGAATTCCGACGGCATGCGGAACGGATCGAAGGCGTGGATGTTGCGACCCGTCGGCAGGATGTTGGCCGACCGGATCAGGTCGCCGCCCGGCACCGGCGGCGTGAACCGCCCTTCGAGCGCGTTGAGCAGCCCGGGGATCTCGTGATCGCCCTGCAACACGCGGTCGACCCGGGCGCGGGTTTCGGCGTCGGCATCGGTCATCAGGTTCAGATAATCGGCGCGGGCGCTGTCGCTCATCGGACGGCCGAGCACGTGCAGACCCTCGGGGATCAGCGCATCCTCGGTTTCCAGAAGGCGCAGCCACAGCGCGTGCGGATCCGCGCCGTCCATGTCCACCGCGGCGGCCTGTTCGGCGATCAGTTCTGCGAGTTCGTCGCGCTGCGGCGCGGCGGGCTCCATCCCGCGCCAGCGGGTCAGGCTGTCCTTCAGTTCTGACAGGCCCTTGTAAAGCCCCGAAGTGGCCAGCGGCGGCGTCATATGCGTGATTGTCACCGCGCAAGAGCGGCGCTTGGCCAGCGTCGCCTCGGACGGGTTGTTCGAGGCGTAGAGATAGACGTTCGGCATGTCGCCGATCAGCCGGTCGGGCCAGTCAGCGCCACTCGGGCCGGCCTGCTTGCCGGGCATGAATTCCAGCGCGCCATGCATGCCGAAATGCAGCACCGCATCGGCGCGGAAGCTGTTGCGCAGCCACAGGTAGAACTGCGCGAAGGCATGGGTGGGGGCAAAGCCGCGCTCGAACAGAAGGCGCATCGGGTCGCCCTCGTAGCCGAAGGCGGGCTGCAGCCCCACGAAGATGTTGCCGAACTGCGCGCCCAGCACGTAGACGCCGCGCCCGTCGGATTGCACCTTGCCGGGCGCCGCGCCCCATTGCGCCTCGATCTCGTCGAGCCACGGGGTGCCCGTCACCATCTCGTCGGCGCTGACATGCGCGGCGATGTTGGCCTCTTGCCCGTATTGCTGCGCGGTGCCTTCCAGAACGGTGGCGCGCAACGCCTCGACGCTGTCGGGCGGGGTCAGGTCGTAGCCGCGATCGGCCATCGCGTGCAGCGTGTTGTAGAGCGATCGGAAGACGTCGAGATAAGCCGCCGTCCCCGCCGCGCCGGCATTGGGCGGAAAGCCGAAGAGCACGATGGCGAGCCGACGCTCGGCTACTTCGCTGCGCCGCAGCGACACCAGCCGGCCGACGCGTTCGGCCAGTTTCCCAACCCGTTCGGGGCACGGCGCCATCGCCTTGACGTCGCTTTGCGCCGCGCAGTTATGCGCGCAGCCCGCGCAGCCCGACGCGCCGTGGCGCCCGGCGAAGATCGTTGGATTGGTCGCGCCGTCAAGCTCCGGCAGGGCGATCAGCATGGTGGTCTCGATCGGGCCCAGCCCCTGCGGTGAGGCTGCCCATTGGGCCAGCGTCTGAAACTCTAGCGGATGCGCGGCGATGTAGGGCACGTCGAGCCCCTTGAGCACGTCGACGGCGGCGTCGCTGTCATTGTAGGCGGGCCCGCCTACCAGACTGAACCCGGTCAGCGACAGCAGCGCGTCGATCTTAGTGCCAAGCTTGTCGCGGAAGAAGGTCGCGATCGCCGGGCGCCCGTCGAGGCCCGACGAAAAGCCCGCGAGAACCCGCAGCCCGCGCGCCTCAAGCGCGCGGATCACCGCGTCGTAATGCGCGGTGTCGCCCGCCAGCACGTAGCTGCGCATCAAGAGCACGCCGACCGTGCCGCGCGATCCGTCCGGACCCGGAAGATCGGCGGGATTTTCGGTGATACGGTCGGCGAGGTCGGGGTGGTAGAGCCCGGTATCGGGGTATTCCAGCGGAGCGGGAACGCGCCCGCCGCGCCAGTCCTTGATATGGCAGTAGCGGGAGATCAGGAATCGCAGCATCGCCTCGATATTGTCGTCAGAGCCGCCCAGCCAGTATTGCATCGTCAGGAACCAGGCCCGCAGGTCCTGCGCCTTGCCCGGGATCAGCTTGAGGATGCGCGGCAGCCGCTTGAGCATCCGGACATTGCGCGCGCCGCTCTGCGAGGACGGTTTGGACGACCCGCGCAGTTTCTTCAGCAGCTTGCTGGTGGCCGAGGCGGGCGCGCCCATGTCCAGCGTGCCCATGCGCGTCAGCTTCACGATCTGGGCATCGGCGACGATCCCGACCATCGCGTCGCAATCGTCGCGGCGGGCCTGCATGTCGTGGACGATCGCGTTCAGGTGGTCCTCGAGAAACAGCAGCGTCGAGACGATGATGTCGGCGCGCGCGACCGCGGCGCGCGCGGCTGCCAGCGCCTCGGCACTTTCGCCCCATTCGGCGGCGGCGTGCACGCTGACCTCGAGCCCGGGAAATTCCGCCGCCATGCGCGTGGCGGCCTTGGCGCAGGGCCCCGCGGCATGCGCGTCGAGCGTGATGATCGCGATGCTGTAGCGCGGGGATATCGTCATGTTATCGAGCATAATGCGCCTTCGCCTCGTAGAGGGTGTCCACGCCGATCTCGCGGACCCCGCGTTCGGCGGCGTAGCTTTCGGTGTTGCGCCGCGCCTTGCCGCGCACGAAGAACGGGATCTTCTTCAACTCAGCCTCCGCATCGGACATCCAGATCGTGTTTCCTTCCTGCGCCTCGGCAGCGGGCTGCGGCTGTGCGGCGACCGGTGCGTCGGCGGCACGCGGCACATGCGCTGCACCGTGATGGCTCGCCCCTGCCTCGTCGTGGAACTCGAAATCCTCGCGGAACATGTTGAGCAGATGTTCTTCGAGGCCCATCACCAGCGGATGCACCCATGTGTCGAAGATCACGTTCGCGCCCTCCAGCCCCATCATCGGGCTATAGCGCGCGGGATAATCCTGCACGTGGACGGGCGCCGAGATCACCGCGCAGGGAATCCCGAGGCGCTTGCCGATGTGACGCTCCATCTGGGTGCCGAGGATCATCTCGGGCGCCAGCGCCTCGATCGTCTGTTCCACGTCGAGGTAGTCGTCGGTGATCAGCGCCTCGACGCCGTATTCCTTGGCCAGCGCCCGGATGGGGCGGGCCATCTCGCGGTTGTAGCAGCCGAGCCCCGCGACCTCGAAGCCCATCTCGTCGCGCGCGATGCGCGCAGCGGCGGCGACATGCGTGCCGTCGCCGAAGATGAAGACGCGCTTGCCGGTCAGATACGTCGAATCGACGCTGGACGAGTACCAGGGCAGGCGCAGACGCGCTTCATCCAGTTTCTCGGGAATGCCTGTCAGCGCGCTGACTTCCTTGACGAAATCGCGTGTCGCGCCGACGCCGATCGGCACGGTCTTTGTGAAGGGCAGGCCGAGGTCGCGCTCCATCCAGCGGCAGGCGGATTCGCCGGTTTCGGGATACATCAGCACGTTGAAATGCGCGGCACCCAGACGGCGCAGATCGTCGGGCGACGAGCCCATCGGCGCGCAGACATTGACCGAGATCCCCATCTCTTCCAGCAGAGCCGTTACCTCGACGATATCGTCGCGGTGGCGAAAGCCAAGGCCCGTGGGGCCGATCAGATTGGCGGTGACCTGCGGCGTTTTCTCGACCGGCTTGGCCAGCGCGCGGCAGAGCTGGAAGAACGTCTCGTCACAGCCGAAATTCTCCTTGCGCTGGTAGCTGGGCAGTTCAAGCGCGATCACCGGGATCGGCATGCCCATCATCTCGGCCATGCCGCCGGGATCGTCCTGGATCAGTTCGGCGGTGCAGGAGGCGCCGACGATCATCGCCTGCGGTTTGAACCGTTCGTAGGCATTCTCGCAGGCGGTCTTGAAAAGCTGCGCGGTGTCGCTGCCGAGGTCGCGCGCCTGGAAGGTGGTGTAGGTGACCGGCGGGCGGTGGTTGCGCCGCTCGATCATGGTGAAGAGCAGATCGGCATAGGTGTCGCCCTGCGGGGCGTGCAGCACGTAGTGCAGACCGGTCATGCCGGTCGCCACGCGCAGCGCGCCGACATGGGGCGGGCCTTCATATGTCCAGACGCTCAGCTTCATGTGGCGGCCTCCAGCCTCAGCGCTTCGCGCCGACGGATCGGGCGCGAGAAGAGCGCCGCGAGATCGCCGGCCTGTTCGTAGAAATGCACCGGCGTGAAGACCAGCTCGATCGCCCACTTGGTGGTGAGGCCCTCGGCCTCCAGCGGGTTGGCAAGGCCGAGCCCGCACACCGTCAGGTCGGGATGGGCGGCGCGGCAGCGTTCCAGTTGCAGATCGACATCCTGCCCCTCGGCCAGTTGCGTGCCGTCGGCCAGCAGATCCATGTCGGGGCCGACCACGTCCTTGTGGATGAAGGGCGCGCCGACCTCGAGGGCGCTCATGCCGCATTCGCGGGTCAGGAACCGCGCCAGCGGAATCTCGAGCTGGCTGTCGGGAAAGAAGAACACCGATTTGCCGTTCAGGGTTTCGGTGGCCTTGGCCACGGCCTTGCGGGCACGTGCGCGGGGCGCGTCGGTGACGGCGTCGAACAGCTGCTGATCGACGCCGAATTCCCTTGCCACGGCGCGAAGCCACGCGGTGGTGCCCTCTTCGCCGAATGGGAACGGCGCGGGAAGGTGACGCGCCCCGCGTCTTTCCAGGGCGGCATGGGTCCCGCCAAGGAATGGCTGTGTCAGGGCGAAGACGGTATTGGACCCGACGGCGACCTCGGTATCGGCCAGGCGCGCCGGCAGCACGGTGATGTCCTCGATGCCCATCTGCCGCAGCAGGTCCAGCGCCTGATCCTCGACCACGTCGGGCAGGGCGCCGACCAGCATCAGCTGCCGCTTCTCGGTCTGCGGCAGGACCGGCACCATCGAGGCGAGGCAGGCATCCTCACCCTCTGTAAAGGTGGTCTCGATGCCCGATCCGGAATAATTCAGCACGCGAACTTTCGGCGCGTGCTTGGCGCTCAGCTTTTCCGACGCCTTTGCGAGATCAAGCTTGATGACCTCTGACGGGCAGCTGCCCACGAGGAAAAGCTGGCGGATGTCGCTGCGGCGCGCCAGCAGGCGGTCGACCTCGCGCTCGAGCTCGTCCTGGGCATCGGCCAGCCCGGCCAGATCGGTTTCCTCGAGGATCGCTGTGCCGAAGCGCGGCTCTGCGAAGATCATCACGCCGGCGGCGCTTTGCAGCAGGTGGGCGCAGGTGCGCGAGCCGACGACGAGGAAGAACGCGTCCTGCATCTTGCGGTGCAGCCAGATGATTCCCGTCAGCCCGCAGAACACCTCGTGCTGGCCGCGCTGTTTCAGCACGGGGGCATTACGGCATCCTGTGGCCGGGGGCGGGGGCGTGTGCTGGGTCATCCGGCGGCCTCCGTCTGCAGGCGCGCGGCCCGCAATTTCAGAAGGAATTGCCCGGCATTGATCACGTAGGCGGCATAGGCCGCGAGCGCGACCGCCATCAGCGCGTTGGGCCCCATGGACCCCGCGAAGAGCGCGTAGACATAGGCCGTGTGCAGGGCGATCACGGCAAAGCTGAACACGTCCTCCCAGAAGAAGGCGGGCGCGAACAGGTACTGACCGAAGACGATCTTCTCCCAGATCGCCCCGGTAACCATGATGAGGTACAGGAATCCCGTCTTGACGAGGATCGACAGCGTCGCGGCCTCGTAGCCTTCACCCGTCGCGAGAAACCGCAGCACCAGCCCGAGCGACACCAGGAACACCAGGAACTGGACCGGCGCGAGGATCCCCTGGATCAGGGTCCACACGCTGGCGTCGCGCCGGGCGCGCTGAGCCTTGGTGTAAAGCCCGTGTGCCGGACCTTCGGTGGGTGTTCTCGGTTCCATTGCTTGCCTCGATGAACGCTCTTGCTGATTGTCATGCTAAGTGACAGCGGGCAAAAGTGTCAATTAAAACTTACAGCCCAAAAACGAGGCGATCCTCAGTTCGTCACGAAACGCGCAGGGCCGATTTTCTCGGCGTCAGGCGGGGATTGGCCGTAAGCTTGCGATTTTCCGAGCCAAATTATTTTCGTGGAAGATCATCACCCTGCCGGTTCGCTACCACCCTGCGTGTCAACAATATTTGACAATTGACAGACGGCTCAGCACTCTGGTTATTCTAAATGATCGCGACGCATGTACGTCATGACGTCGCGAGGTTTCAGGACGGGAGGGGACAATGAAACAGGACACTCGGCAGGCGGGCACCGGCAACGGGTCGTACGAAGAGGATGACGGGATACGATTCCTGGTGGAGTCGGCCCTGCGAAGCGTCGCAACGCACAAGCATCACGAGAAACCCGCGTCCCGGGCCGAGTGGGTCCAGCACCTTTGCGACGCGCTTGTCGCCGAGTCCGACACCGCGTACCGGGCCGTGATCTCGGACATGGTCCTGAGCGGGTTCGAACCCGAGGACCTCTACCAATCGGTCATTCCCGACGCGGCCCGCCACCTCGGCGAGATGTGGCTTTATGACGAGGCGACCTTTGTCGAGGTCACGACCGGGGCGTCGCGCCTGCAGTCGCTGATCCGTGAAAGAAAGGTCGGCGATAACGGGCCCGGGATGGATCGCAGCGTGCCGCTCGGTCAGTCGATCCTGCTGGTCATCCCGCAATTCGAGGATCATTCGCTCGGCGCGTTCGTCGCGGCCGACCAGTTTCGCCGACATGGCGTCTGGGTCAATCTGGCCATCGGGCTGGAGACTGACGAGGTGGTCAACCTCGTGGCCGGGGGGCGGTTCTCGATGGTCGGGTTCACGCTGTCGACGGGCAACGCGCTCGACAGGATGACGGATCTGGTCACGGATATCAGGGACAGCGTCAAGGAGTGCCCGCCGCTGATCATCGGGGGCAGCGTGGTGGACCAGGAATCGGCGGTTGCGGACCGGACCGGGGCAACATATGCTGTGCAATCGGTACGAGAGGCGATCGAGCGATGCAGACTTGTATCGGTTGCCGAACCGGTCTCTTCCGAGCTGACGTTCTGAGGGGGGCGGCAGCCGTAATTTGAGGTGACGAAGTGACAAGATATCTCAGGGCATCAGAGCGCTTCTTCGCTGGTGTCCTTCCAGAACCGGAGCACATCGATCACCTTATCGAACAAACGTCTGACATGGCGGTCGCGGTCGATGCCGAGGGCGTCGTCATCGGCATATCCGTCAATCCCGATTGTCCGTCACTGGGCCGGCTCGACCACTGGGTCGGGCGGGTCTTCTCGGATTTCCTGACCGACGAGTGCAAACCCAAATTCGCCGAGCGGGCCGCGAAGTTGCGCGCCGGGTCAGAGCCGACCGTGCGGCCGATGGAACTCAACCACGTGGACAACGCGCGGTGGGAATTCCCGATCCGCTACACGATGCACCTCGCGCGCGACAGCGATGCCATCCTTCTGGTCGGGCGCGATCTTCAGCCCTTCGCGGAGATCCAGCAGCGCCTTCTGACCGAGCAATCGGCGCGCGAGCGGGATCTTCAGAAGGTGCGCAGCGCCGAGACCCATTTCCGCATCGTGCTCGAGGCGTCGGACACGCCGATGGTCCTGCTCGATCCCGATGCCGGTCGGATCACCGATATCAATACCGCGGCCGCTGACCTTCTGGGGTGCACGACCGATCTGCTTTACAGCAGCGCCTTCTCGCAGGCCTTCGAGGGGCGTCGGCAGCAGGAATTCATGGACGCGATCTCGGCCGCGGCGAGCGCGGACGAGCGCAAGAGCATCGAGGTCGTGTCGCGCCGCAACGGACGTTTGGTAAAGCTTTGCCCCGAATTCTTTCGCGCGTCGGGCGCTCTGGTCCTTCTGTGCCGCTTGCATCACATGGAGGACAAGGACGCAGCCGGTCCCGAGTTTTCCCGGACGCTCGCGTCGCTTTATTTCGCCAGCACGGATGCCATCGTGCTGACCGATTCCAAGGGCAACATACGTGAGGCGAACGAGGCGTTTCTGGTGATGACCGACACCGCCCAGCTGCGCGATGTGAAGGATCGTCCGCTGGGCGATTTCCTCGTGCGGGGCGGGGTGGATCTCAAGCTGATGCTCGAGAACACGTCGAAGAACGGGCGCATGCGCAGCTACACCGCACAGATCAAGAGCATCGTGGGCAACCGCGCGACCGTTGACATCGCCACCGCGCAGCTGCGTCAGCGCGGCGGCGACCTTGGCGTCGGCTTCGTGATCCGTGATGTCACCCAGACCGAGGTCGCCAGCCCCGGCGAGCCGGGCGTCATGGTGAGCGACGACGCGATGAAACACGTGATGGACCTGGTGGGGACCGCGTCGCTGAAGGAACTGGTCTCGGCGACGTCGGATGTGATCGAGAAGATGTGCATCGAGACGGCGGTGCAGCTGACCGGCAACAATCGTGTCGCCGCGGCCGAAATGCTCGGGCTGTCGCGGCAAAGCCTTTACGTCAAGCTGCGCAAGCATGGCCTGCTGAAATCCGGCGGCGAGCACGAGTGATCGCGCCGGCCGCGCGTCAATAAACCCCTTTCCTTGAATCGGATTGTATAGTTTAATTGACACCATGAGTGTCACGTACAAATTGCATTCCGCACACCGCCTGCCGCGTCCGCGCGCCATGCTGACGCTGATCAAGCCGATCACGTGGTTTCCGCCGATCTGGGCCTATCTCTGCGGCGTCGTCGCCTCGGGCGTGCCGGTCACAGAGGCGCCGTGGCTGGTGCTGATCGGCATGGTCCTTGCCGGACCGGTGGTCTGTGGCATGAGCCAGGCGGCGAATGACTGGTGCGACCGGCATGTCGACGCCATAAACGAGCCCCACCGCCCGATCCCCTCAGGCGCCATTCCCGGCCGCTGGGGCCTCTGGATCGCCCTGATGATGAGCGTTCTGGCGCTGGCGCTCGGGGCCACGCTGGGGCCGTGGGGATTCGGGGCCACCGTGTTCGGCGTGCTGGCCGCCTGGGCCTACTCGGCCGAACCCGTCCGACTGAAGAAATCCGGTATCTGGGGGCCGGCTTTGGTGGGGCTGTGTTACGAGGGGCTGCCGTGGTTCACCGGCACGGCCGTGCTGTCGGCCGGTGCGCCGTCATGGCCGATCGTCACGATCGCGCTGCTTTATGCGATCGGGGCACACGGGATCATGACGCTCAACGATTTCAAGGCGCTGGAAGGCGACCGGCAAACCGGTGTCAATTCGCTGCCCGTGACACTTGGCCCCGACCGCGCCGCACGGGTCGCGTGCTGGGTCATGGCCCTGCCGCAGGTGGCCGTCGTGGCGCTGCTTTTCGCATGGGACCGCCCGTGGCACGCGCTGATCGTCGCCGCGCTGATCGCTGCGCAGATCTGGGCGATGCGGGTGCTGCTGTCGGATCCCAAGGCGCGCGCCCCGTGGTACAACGCGACCGGCGTCACGTTATATATCACCGGAATGATGGTTTCGGCGGTGGCGCTGCGCACGTTGGGAGGTTTTTGAATGACCCTTGGCTGGGTGTCCATCGCACGGCTGGGCGTGGTGCAAATGGCGCTCGGGTCGATCGTGGTGCTGACCACCTCGACGCTGAACAGGCTGATGGTGGTCGAGCTTGCGCTGCCGGCGGTCCTGCCGGGACTTCTGGTCGCGCTGCATTACGGGATCCAGATCACCCGGCCGAACTGGGGGTTCCTGTCGGATGCAGGCGGGCACCGTACGCGCTGGATCATCGGCGGCATGGGTGTGCTGGCCCTCGGCGCGCTTGGCGCGACCGCCGGCGTGATGCTGTTCGAGACGAGCTTTGCCGCCGGCCTCGCGCTGTCGATCCTCGCCTATGCGCTGATCGGGCTGGGGGCCGGGGCCTCTGGCACCTCGCTGCTGGCGCTGCTCGCCAGCGCGACAGAGCCGCGCCGCCGCGCCGCGGCCGCCACCATCACCTGGCTGATGATGATCTTCGGCATCGCCGCCACCGCGTCCACCGTGGGCGCCTTCCTCGATCCCTACAGCCCGGCGCTGCTTTTGCGGATCGTCGGCGTGGTGACGGGTGCGGCGCTGCTCGCCACGGTGCTGGCGGTCCGCGGCATTGAGGCGCGGGTGCAGGCGACCCGCCGCCCGCCCAGTACCACAAGTTTCCTCAACGGGATGCGCGAGATCTGGGCCGAGCCCGCGGCGCGCAATTTCTCGATCTTCGTGTTCCTGTCGATGACCGCCTATTTCATGCAGGAGCTGATACTCGAGCCCTTCGCCGGGCTGGTCTTTGGCATGACGCCGGGGCAGACCACGACGCTCAGCGGGGCGCAGAACGGCGGCGTGTTCCTCGGGATGCTCACCGTCGGGGTCGCCGCCACCGGGTTCGGTTTCGGCAGCCTGCGCGCCTGGGTCGTGGCGGGGTGCCTTGGGTCCGCGGGCAGCCTCGGGCTCATTACCGCGCTCGGCGGTGCGGGCATCGCGGCGGGCGTGATGCCGGCGGTGGTCAGCCTCGGGTTCTTCAACGGCATGTTCGCGGTGGCCGCCATCGGGTCGATGATGGCGCTGGCGGGGCAGGGGCGCGGCGCACGCGAGGGCACGCGCATGGGCGTCTGGGGTGCTGCGCAGGCCATCGCGGCGGGCTTCGGCGGTCTGCTCGGCGCCGGCGCCGTCGATCTCATGCGGCTGGCTCTGGCCAATGACGCGCAGGCCTTCGGCGCGGTCTTCCTCGCCGAGGCCACGCTTTTCATCCTCGCCGCGCTGCTGGCGCTGCGGGTCATCCAACATTCCGGTCGCCAGGTCGCGGCCGCCGTTCCGGGAGAATGAGCCATGTATGATGCTGTTGTCGTGGGGGGGGGGCCGTCTGGTGCCATCGCCGCCGAGGATCTCGCACGATCCGGGCATTCGGTCGCGCTTCTGGATCGCGCCGGGCGGATCAAGCCCTGTGGCGGGGCGATCCCGCCGCGCCTGATCGAGGATTTTCACATTCCCGACGATCAGATCGTCGCCAAGATCTCGACCGCGCGGATGATTTCGCCCACCGGTCGCCGCGTGGACATCCCGATCGAGAACGGGTTTGTCGGCATGGTCGATCGCGAGCATTTCGACGAGTTCCTGCGCAATCGTGCCGGTGAGGCGGGGGCTGTGCGGATCACCGGCACCTTCCAGCGGATCGAGCGCGACGGCGAGGGCACGCACGTGGTCTACCGCGACCGGGCAAGCGGCGAAGATCACCGGCTGTGCACGAAACTGGTGATCGGGGCGGATGGCGCGCGCTCAAACGTGGCCCGCGCCGAGGTGCCGGGCGGCGACAAGATCCCTTACGTGATCGCCTATCACGAGATCATCGAGGCACCGGGCAAGGTCGGCGCCTATGATCCCGCCCGCTGCGACGTGGTCTATGACGGGCGCATCTCGCCCGATTTCTACGGCTGGGTGTTTCCGCATGGCAAATCGGCCAGCGTCGGCATGGGGTCGATGGTGCGCGATGTCGATCTGAAAAAGGCGACCGCCGATCTGCGCGCCGCCAGCGGGTTGACCGATTGCCCGACCATTCGCCGCGAGGGCGCGCCGATCCCGCTCAAACCGCTCGACCGGTGGGATAACGGGCGGGACGTGGTCCTGGCCGGTGATGCCGCCGGCGTCGTCGCGCCCAGTTCGGGCGAGGGGATCTATTACGCGATGGTCGGCGGCCGCGTGGCGGCGACGGCGGCCGCGGCCTGTCTGGCCTCGGGCCGTGCCCGCGATCTGCGGCTGGCGCGCAAGCTGTTCATGGCAGAGCACAAGACGGTGTTCCGGGTGCTCGGCTCGATGCAGAACGCCTATTACCGCTCGGATGAGCGGCGCGAGCGTTTCGTGTCTCTCTGTCACGATATCGACGTACAGCGCCTGACTTTCGAGGCCTATATGAACAAGCGTCTGGTGCGCGCGCGTCCGATGGCGCATCTGAAGATCGGCTTCAAGAACCTTGCGCACCTGACGGGACTGGTCAAGGCGGCTCATGTATGACCGACCGTGGGGCGGCTTTCGACGCGGACGGCATGATCCCGGCCTGGGAGAACGGCGTGCTGATGCCGGTCGAGAAGGTCGAGGTGCATCGGCGCGGGTTGCGCCACAAGGCGGTGTCGGTCTTCGTCATGCATGGGAACGAGGTACTTTTGCAGCGCCGAGCGCTTGGCAAGTACCACACCCCCGGCCTCTGGGCGAATACCTGTTGCACCCATCCGCACTGGAACGAGGCGCCCGCGCACTGCGCGCAGCGGCGGCTGCGCGAGGAGCTGGGACTCGAAGGTTTGACGCTTGGGCATCGCAACCAGGTGGAATACCGCGCGGATGTGGGCAACGGGCTGATCGAGCACGAGCTGGTGGACATCTTCGTGGCGCAGGTGCCCGCCCGGATCGCCGTCGATCCCGACCCCGACGAGGTGATGGAGGCCGCATGGACCGCGATGCCCGATCTGCTGGCGAGGCTGCGCGCGCAGCCGCATGTGTTCACGCCATGGCTGCGGATCTACCTTGAACGCCATGCCGAGCAGATTTTCGCCTGAGGCGCGGCCAGGGTGTAAATGTCCCGATATTGAATTGTGCCACTAACAGTTGGCCGCACGGCTGGCACATTTTCCCTGAAAGGTGCCATGAAACGGTTGTCGATCTACCCAAGGCGCGTCTCGCGAGCTTGCCGACAGCGGTGGATCATCCGCAACCGATTGGCCGAGCGCCAGCCGAGTAGCCCTATGCGCAGCCCCGCCTCGTGCCGCGATTTCGTCGGCCTGAACGCCATCGCGCGCGCCGCCGGCCGGTTGACCGGCGACTACGTCCTGATGGCTTGGCATTGCGCGGTGCTGCAGGCCCTGTTCCGCCATTTCGTCTCGGACGAG
Organism: Roseovarius sp. D22-M7; assembly: GCF_037083785.1. NCBI lineage: Bacteria > Pseudomonadati > Pseudomonadota > Alphaproteobacteria > Rhodobacterales > Roseobacteraceae > Roseovarius > Roseovarius sp. D22-M7. Next base: position 65,246 of record NZ_JBAPKY010000002.1, on the reverse strand, counting down.
ATCAGGGTGACGGGCGGGATCCGGACCCGGACGGGCAACGCTGCTGACGGGATCGGACCGCTCGATCTCCTTTGATTCCGCCACCAAGCGGGGCGGCCCGATCGCGGCTGCGGGACCGCCGAAAGAGATGCGCTGCAGGACGAAAAACAGTTAGCACAATAGTTAATGTGCTGTTAGATTGTTTCTGAATAGCAAACAGAACATCGCGTACCGCCTTTGTTTCAAAGAATTTCCACGCGGGCGTGAAGGCGAAAATGAGAAGGCGTGCCGGATGACGGATCGAGCTTGGTCCGCGAGCCTTGCAGCACGAGGCCGGGGCTCCGGCGCGACGTCATGGCACGAAACCGGCAGGATTTGGTAGAAAAGAGAGCGACAGATGGTGAAACGCAAAGACGATGGTGCCGGGAACGACCGCGCGGGCAAGGCCCAATCCGAGGACCAGGGCACGCACGCGGCCTCTCAGGATCCGTCAGGCCATCCCCCGGAAGGTAAAGAGGGCCGCGGACGCGCGGCTGCCAGGAAAATCGCAGGGGCTGGAGTGTTCGCCGCGGCATCCGCCTCACCGGCCGCCGCTCTGGTGCCGACCCCGGGAAACAACATCCTGTTCGGGACTGGAAACGACGACAGTATCGACGGCCTGGCAGGTGATGACACGATCTTCGGTCAGGGTGGCGATGACACGCTGCTCGGCGGTGAAGGGGCTGACCGGGTCAGTGGCAATGCCGGCGATGACAGCGTTCTGGGCGGACCGGGCAATGATACACTGTTCGGTCACGAGGGGGCCGATACCCTCATCGGCGGCTCCGGAAACGACAGCATTAACGGTGGCCCGGGCGGTGATTCGATCGATGGCGGCGACGGCGATGACACGATCACGGGCGGGGATGGGGCCGATGCGATGCTGGGGGGGGACGGCGACGATACCTTCCTCGGCGCCACCGCGGGCGACAGCATCGACGGCGGTGACGGAACCGACACCATCGGCCTGGCCGGGCAGGGGCCGTTTGAAATCATTGGGGAAACGACGGATTCCGACGGTGATTCGACCAGTGGCACGGTCAATTTTCTCGACGGTGACGGCAATGTCACCGGCAGTTTCGGCTTTTCCGAGATCGAGAACATAGTGCCATGCTTTACACGTGGTACGCGAATTGCGACACCAAGCGGCGAATGCGCGGTCGAGGATCTGCGGGTCGGCGACCGGGTGATCACCCGCGACAACGGCCTGCAGGAGATCCGCTGGATCGGACAGCGCGCCCTCACCGGGGCCGAGCTGTACAAGGCGCCGCATCTGCGTCCCGTGCTGATCCGCGCCGGCGCGCTCGGGCGCGGTCTGCCGCTGCATGACATGCTGGTCAGCCCGCAGCACCGGATGCTGATCAACTCGGACCGCGCCGCGCTATATTTCGAGGATCGCGAAGTTCTGGCCTCGGCCAAGCACCTGACCGACATGGCGGGCGTCGAACGGGCCGACGTCAGCGCGCTCACCTATGTCCACTTCATGTTCGACCAGCACGAGGTGGTCCTGTCGAACGGCGCCTGGAGCGAAAGCTTTCAACCCGGTGAACAGGTGCTTGACGGGATGGGACGCGCGCAGCGCGACGAAATCTTCGAGCTGTTCCCGGATCTGCGAGACCGGCAGGGGATCACCGCCTATCAGGCCGCGCGCCGCGCGCTGAAACGGCACGAGGCACGTCTGCTGGTCGCCTGAGACCGGCCGGCTGATCGCGTTGGATCAGCCCCGAACCAAATCCCGCCCCGGCGCGTGATCGCGTCAGGGGCGGATCTTTATGCGGCTCAGTTCTTCTTCGCCATGCGCTTGCGGTCGGTCGGGTCGAGCAGGCGCTTGCGCAGGCGGATCGCGTTGGGGGTCACCTCGACAAGCTCGTCATCGTCGATATAGGCGATCGACCCTTCCAGGCTCAGCGTGACGGGCGTGGTCAGGCGCACCGCCTCGTCGGTGCCCGAGGCGCGCACGTTGGTCAGCTTCTTGCCCTTGAGGGGGTTCACCTCGAGATCGTTCTCGCGGTTGTGTTCGCCGATGATCATACCCTGATAGACCTTGGCCTGGGCGCCGATGAACATGCGCCCGCGCTCTTCGAGGTTCCACAGCGCGAAGGCCACCGCCTCGCCGTTCTCCATCGAGATGAGCACGCCGGCGCGCCGACCCGGGATCGGGCCGCGATGCGGCACCCAGCCGTGAAAGACGCGGTTCAGCACGCCCGTCCCGCGCGTATCGGTCAGGAACTCGCCGTGATAGCCGATCAGCCCGCGCGAGGGCACATGCGCGATGATCCGGGTCTTGCCGGCATCGGCGGGCTTCATTTCCGCGAGGTCGCCCTTGCGCGGGCCGGTCAGCTTTTCGATCACGACGCCGGAATACTCGTCATCGACATCGATGGTCACTTCCTCGACCGGTTCGAGCTGGTTGCCGTTCTCGTCCTCGCGCAGCACCACCCGGGGCCGCGAGATACTGAGCTCGAATCCTTCGCGGCGCATGTTCTCGATCAGCACGCCCATCTGCAATTCGCCGCGTCCGGCTACCTCGAAGGCCTCGCCGCCGGGTGCGTCGTCGACGCGGATGGCGACGTTGGATTCGGCCTCTTTCATCAGGCGCTCGCGGATCACCCGGCTTTGCACCTTCTTGCCGTCGCGCCCGGCAAGCGGGCTGTCATTGATGCCGAACCTCACGGTGATGACCGGCGGGTCGATGGGCTGCGCCGCGATGGGCGTGTCGACGGCCAGGGCGCAGATCGTGTCGGCGACGGTGGCCTTGGACATGCCCGCGATGCTGACGATGTCGCCGGCCACGGCCTCGTCGATGTCCTGGCTGGAGAGGCCGCGAAAGGCCTGGATGCGGCTGATCCGGAACTGTTCGATCTTCTGGCCGATGCGCGACAGCGCCTGCACCGTCGCGCCCACCCTCAGGCGGCCCGTTTCGACGCGGCCGGTCAGCAGGCGGCCGACGAACGGGTCGGCACCGAGGGTGGTGGCGAGCATGCTGAAATCCTCGTCCGCATGTGCCACCTGTTTCGGGGCGGGGACGTGATTGACGATCAGGTCGAACAGTGCCGAGAGATCCTTGCGCGGTCCGTCGACCTCGTGATCGGCCCAACCGCCGAGCCCCGAGGCGTACATGTGCGGAAAGTCGAGCTGGTCGTCATCGGCGTCGAGATTGGCGAAAAGGTCGAACACCTCGTTGAGCGCGCGGTCGGGTTCCGCGTTCGGCTTGTCGGCCTTGTTGAGCACGACGATCGGGCGCAGCCCGAGGGCGAGCGCCTTGGAGGTGACGAACTTGGTCTGCGGCATCGGCCCCTCGGCGGCATCCACCAGCAGGACCACGCCATCGACCATCGACAGGATGCGTTCCACCTCGCCGCCGAAATCGGCGTGGCCGGGGGTGTCGACGATGTTGATGCGGGTCGATTTCCACATCAGGCTGGTCGGTTTGGCGGTGATCGTGATGCCGCGTTCGCGTTCCAGGTCATTGCTGTCCATCGCGCGTTCATCGACCGCCTGATTGGCCCGGAACGCGCCCGACTGTTTCAGCAATTCGTCCACGAGCGTCGTCTTGCCGTGGTCGACATGGGCGATGATGGCGATGTTGCGCAGATCCATTTGCGGTGTCCTCTACCGTGATGACACGCGCCCTATATGCCGCGGCGCGGAAAGACCAGAGGCAAAGGGGGATCGGTGACCGTGGGTCTACCACGCGCCGCCCTTGCGCGCGGACGCGTAAGGGATGGGGTGTTCGTGCACCGCGGCAGCCAGATCAGAACGGGATTTCGTCGTCCATGTCGCGCGCCGGACGGCCGCCGCCTTGAGGCTCGGACGGGCCGCCGCCGTAATCGCCGCCGCCATAGCCCTGATCCTGACCGCCGCCGTAGCTGCCACCGCCGCCGCCTTCGCCCTTGCCGTCGAGCATCGTCAGTTCGGACCGGTAGGGGCGCAGCACGACCTCGGTCGAATAGCGGTCCTGCCCGGACTGGTCCTGCCATTTGCGGGTCTCGAGCTGGCCCTCGATATAGACCTTCGAGCCCTTGCGCAGATATTGCTCGGCGACGCGCGCCAGCGGCTCGGAGAAGATCGCGACCGAGTGCCACTCGGTCTTTTCGCGGCGCTCGCCTGTATTCTTGTCCTTCCAGTTCTCGGAGGTGGCGATGCGCAGGTTGCACACCTTGCCGCCATTCTGGAAGGTCCGCGTCTCTGGGTCGCGGCCCAGATTTCCGATGATGATTACCTTGTTCACAGAGCCGGCCATCGCGCCCTCCTTGACCTGTCGCGGTTCATGCGTCGTTCTTGTTACACCACCGCAGCAGGGTGAAGAAAAGGTAAAAATGGGATCGACGCATATGCTGTTTCCCGCCGGTCGGGGGGCGCGGGCAAGAAATGGCTCGAAATCGCGCGCGTGTCGGGTATTATGCTTGTGGGACAGTGATGGGAAAAGAGAAAATGCGCGGAACAACCTGCGCCGTGATCCTCGGCGTGCTCGCCCTTCCCGCAGCGGCGCAGACCAATGTGCTGTCGACGAAAGGGCGGCTGGACACCTTTCGGTCGCAGACCAGCGTGCTGGATACGCGGGCGAGCCAGCAATACAACAATTCCGTCAGGCTTCAGCCGAAACGCTTCAAGGCGCCGACGATGTGGGACGACCTGTCGCCGGCCTTCCGCGGCAGCTACCGGGGCCCGTACCTGGCGGTGGCGAGACAGGCGGCGCGGCGCTACCGAATCCCCGAGGACCTGTTCCTGCGGCTGGTGCAGCAGGAATCGGGGTGGCGTGCGGATGCGCGCTCGCACAAAGGGGCGATCGGGCTGGCGCAACTGATGCCGCAGACAGCCCGGGTGCTGGGCGTCAATCCGCATGATCCGCGTCAGAACCTCGAAGGCGGGGCGCGGTATCTTGCCGAGCAATATCGCAGCTTCGGGTCGTGGCGGCTGGCGCTTGCGGCCTACAATGCGGGGCCGGGCGCGGTGCAGAAATACGGCGGCGTGCCACCCTACAAGGAGACGCGCAACTACGTGAAGGTCATTCTGGGTCTGTGACCGCGCCGGGCCGGAAACCGATCTTGTGCAGGTGGATCTCGTGGGCGGGGTGTTTCTCGGCGTTCACCAGCTGCCCGTTATGGTGGTTGTAGAGCGCGCGCCAGTAGGGCTGGATGATCACGCCGTTCGCGCGCAGGATCCCCTGCAATTCTGCCATCACGTCGCGCCGCGCATCGGCATCGGCCAGCCTGTTGGCCTGGTCGAGCAGGCGGTCGAAGTCCGGGTCGGCAAAGCCGGTCTCGTTCCAGACCGCGCCGCTGCGATAGGCGAGGCCCAGCACCTGCACGTCCAGCGGGCGGTGGTTCCACTGGGTGCCGGAAAACGGGTAATCCATCCAGTTCTGCCAGAAGGTGTCGCCGGCGACGATCCTGCGATCGACACGCAGCCCCGCGTCGCGCAACTGCGCCGCGACGGCATCGCCGGTGTTGCGCTGCCATTCGTCGTCGATCGTCACCAGCTCGTGCACGAAATCGAGAAATCCCTCGGCGAGGATCTCCTGCCGGGCCTCGGCGGGATCGTGGGGGAGCGGTCCGAGTTCGGCATGCGCGGGATGGATCGGGCAGACATGGTCGTTCTGCGCCACCATGCCGCGCCCGTCATGGCCCAGTTCGAGACAGATCGCGTTGTCGACGGCCAGCGCCAGCGCGCGGCGCACCCGCGTGTTGCGGTAGGGGTTCCGGACGCTCATATCCGGGCGCTGCGAGGCGCGGATCACGATGGTGTCGGCGCTGTCGACGCGGGTCGGGGCCCAGCCGATGCCATTCATAGCCTCGATGAAATCGCCGACGCTTTGGTAAAGCAGGTCGATCTCGCCCGCCTGCGCGGCGGCGAGCCAGTCGGACGGGTTGGTACCGTAATCGAGAAATTCCACCCGTTCGAGCCACGGTCCGCCGAACACCTCGCTGCCCCACCAGTCGTGGTCGGTCGCCTGTTCCAGGATGCAGCTACGCCCGGGATCGAGGCTTACGGGGCGAAACGGCCCGGTGCCGATGCCGTCTGCGAAGGGATCGCCGCCCGCGTAGCTTTCGTGCAGGATCGCGGCGGGATAGTCGGCCATGTTGGCGATCACCGCGATGTCGGGCCGCGCCAGGTGCAGCGTCACGGTCAGCTCGTCCTCGACCCGGATCGCGCCGTCGCGGGCCATGCCCGTCGCAAGGTCGACCAGCGCGGTGAACCGGTTGGCCATGGAATTCGCAGGCGCCGTGGTGTCGCACCAGCGCGCGATGTTGCGCGACACGTCGCGGGCGGTGAAGGCGGCGCCATCGTGCCAGCGGATGCCGGGGCGGACATGCAGCACGTAGCGCGTGGCGTCCTCGTTCACCTCCCAGTCGTGCAGAAGCATGCCGCGCAAGGCGCCGTCGGCCTGGTATTCGACGAGGTATTCGAGAAACCCGCGCGTCTGGTTGCCCATCCCGGCCCAGTCGAAACTGCGCGGATCGTCGAGCGGCCAGACGGTCTGCTGGATGCGCAGCGTGCCGCCCAGTGCAATCGCCGTGTCGGCCCGCGCCGGGACTGCCAGCCCGCCCAGCAGACAGGCGGTGGCGGCGCCCATCCCGAGGGTCGTGGCGCGGGTCAGGAACTCGCGCCGCCCGATGCGCCCGGTGGCAAGCTCTGCCACGAGGCCAGCGGTGGCGGGGTGATGCGGCGGGGAATGCTGTGTCATGGAACGCCTCGGCGCCTCCTCGCGTCTCTCGATCATCGACGAATGCTGTGATGATTAGACAGGCTGACGGCTGACAAAACAACCCGCGATGCGCGCCACGGGCGATCAGTACGCGCGCGCCATGGGCGCGCGTGTTGTGGCCTTGTTGCGCAGCGCCGACGGGCTTTGCCCGGTATGGTTCAGGATGAAGCGCGAAAAATAGGCGGCGCTGCCGAATCCGAGGCCTTCGGCGATCCGGCCCACCGGCAATTCGCTGTCCTCGAGCATCTCGCGCGCGGCATGCAGGCTGCGCTCGGTCAGAAGCTCTGCGGCGGTGCGGCCCGAAAGCTGTTTGCACACCCGCGTCAGATGCGTCGGCGTGACGCCGAGCGCGCGCGCGTAGACCGCCATCGACCGCCCGTTCATGTGATCGCGTTCGATCAGCGCGGCATAGGCCGCGACCAGTCGTTCGCCGGCATTGGGTTTGCCGGGGCCGGGATGTTCGACCATCGCCCGCCGCAGCCACACGCTGAGCCGTTGGGCCTGCGCGGTCAGCGCCTCGTCGAGAAACGGGCGCCCGCCGGATTGCTCGCGCTGCATCGCCTCGAAGATCGTGGTCAGCTCTGTCTGGCCGGCGGTATCGCGGATGCGCAGATGCTGGACCGTGTCGGGCATCGCCACCGTGCCATCGGGAGAAATCTCGCAGACATGGCCGAACCCGGCCTTGCCAAGGTCGAGCGAGAACATCGTCCGCGCCGGGATCAGCAGGGCGTTGTGCACACCGAGGCCGCGGCGCACCCCGCCGATCACCGCGATGCCCTGCCCGCGAGTGATCCAGATCAGCGCGTGCTTGCGGCAGGAATGTTGCAACCCGATGCGCCATGTCGCGCCGCGCGCCCATTGCACAACGGTCATGACCTGCGCGTGTTTCATCGGACGTCACCCTCTGGATTATCGCATTTGGACCAGCATTCGCACGATTCCGCGGGTTTGTCAGGCCGAGACCGCGAAATTTCTAAAACGCGTCGGCGGCGACCGGCCGCCATCTCCGCATGCGCGCGCGAAACCAGGTCCGCTGACGCTTGGCGAATTGACGGGTGGCGATGGTCGCCGCCTCGCGCGCCTCGTCGAGCGTCGTCTCGCCGCGCAGATGGCGCACCAGTTCCACCGCGCCGATCGCCCGAGACGAGGGACGCGCCGGATCCCAGTCGTCGAGATTGGCGCGCACCTCGTCCAGCGCGCCGGCCGCGAGCATCCGGTCGAAGCGCCGCGCGATCCGCGCGCCCAGCCAGTCCGTGTCGGCCTCGAGCAGAAGAGGCTGGCACGCCGCAAGCGGCAGCAACGGCGCGGGCGTCGCATCCTGCCACGCGGCCAGCCCTTGCCCGGTGGTCCTTTGCACCTCCCACGCGCGCTGGACGCGCATCGGGTTTTGCAGATCGATCCGGGCGCGAGTGTCTGGGTCGAGCGCGGCGCGCAGCGCGCCGATCTCGCCCGCCGCGCGCCGCTGATTGGCTTCCTTTCGGACCTCTGGCGGGGTGGCGGGGATGTCCGCCAGCCCGTCCGTCAGCGCCGAGAAATAAAGCCCGGTCCCGCCGGTGACGATCAGGCGGTCGGGGCCCTGCAGCAGTTCCGCCACCTCGCGCAGCCAGTGCCCGACAGAGTAGTCCTGCCGCGCGCCGACATGCCCGTAAAGCCGATGCGGCGCCTGCGCGGTCTCGTCGGGCGTCGGGCGCGCGGACAGGATGCGCCAGTTCTCGTAGACCTGCAGCGCGTCGGCGTTGACGATCACGCCGCCCTGCGCCCGCGCGATCGCCAGCGCGAGCGCCGATTTGCCGGTCGCGGTCGGCCCGGCGATCAGCACCGGGCGGGCGGGGTCGATGTCGCGCGGGATCTCCATGCCGGGGGCGTATCGCAGATCGCGCCGCGTGACGAGGCTGCGTGACGAGACGCGGCGCGGCAGTTTCGCGCCAAGCACCTGTTTCTGCGATTGCACCTTGCAGGTATTTGGGACATTTTGCAGCGCAACGACACATCGCGGAGAGCCTGCATGACGCCCACGGACCCCCAGAAACCGAGATTCAAACGCGTCATGCTGAAGATCTCGGGTGAGGCTCTGATGGGCGACACCTCGTATGGGCTGCACCCGCCGACCGTCGAGCGCATCGCGCGAGAGGTCAAGATCGTGCACGATCTGGGTGTCGAGATCTGCATGGTGATCGGCGGCGGCAACGTGTTTCGCGGCCTGCAGGGCTCCGCGCAGGGCATGGAGCGGACGACCGCCGATTACATGGGCATGCTGGCCACCGTGATGAACGCGCTGGCGATGCAATCGGCGCTGGAAAAGCTGGGGGCCTATTGCCGGGTGATCACCGCGATCCGCATGGACGAGGTGGCGGAACCCTATATCCGCCGCCGCGCCGTGCGCCATCTCGAGAAAAAGCGCATCTGCATCTTCGCCGCCGGCACGGGCAACCCGTATTTCACCACCGACACCGCCGCGACCCTGCGCGCCAACGAGATGGCCTGCGAGGCAATCTTCAAAGGCACCAAGGTCGACGGCGTCTACGACAAGGACCCGCTGAAGTTTCCCGACGCCAAGCGCTTCGACAGCGTGACCTTCGACGAGGTGCTGACCCAGCATCTCAACGTGATGGACGCCTCGGCGATCGCGCTGGCGCGCGACAACAACCTGCCGATCATCGTCTTTTCGCTGGACGAGCCCGGCGGGTTCAAGGGCATCCTCGCGGGAGAGGGCACCTATACAACCGTGCATGGTTGAGGCTAGACAAGGGGTCGATGGACCGGCCCGCAGGAAGGACGAGAACGACATGGCGGACGATATCGAAATCGACATGAGCGACCTTGAGCGTCGCATGGACGGGGCGATGAACTCGCTCAGGACGGAATTCGCGTCGCTGCGGACGGGGCGCGCCTCGGCCTCGATGCTGGAACCGGTGCAGGTCGAGGCCTACGGCCAGATGACGCCTATCAACCAGGTCGGCACCATCAACGTCCCCGAGCCGCGGATGGTCACGATCAATGTCTGGGACAAGAGCCTTGTCAACAAGGTCGAGAAGGCGATCCGGCAAAGCGGCCTCGGGATCAATCCGCAGATGAACGGCACCATCATCATGCTGCCCATCCCCGAACTCAACGAGGAGCGCCGCAAGGATCTGACCAAGGTCGCGTCCCAATACGCCGAACATGCCCGAGTGGCGATCCGCAACGTGCGCCGCGACGGCATGGACAAGATCAAGAAGGCCAAGGCCGACGGCATGTCCGAGGACGACCAGAAGTTCTGGGAAGACCAGGTGCAGGAACTGACCGACACCTACATCAAGAATGTGGACGAGGCGCTCGAGCACAAGCAAGCCGAGATCATGCAGGTCTGATGACGAAGGGCGCGCAGATGGCGAAGACAAAGCCCGACCCGGCCGGCCCGCGCCATGTCGCGATCATCATGGACGGCAACGGCCGTTGGGCGCAGGCCCGCGGGCGGCCGCGGCTGTTCGGGCATCACGCCGGCGCGCGCCGGGTGCGCGAGATCGTCGAGGCCTGTCCCGATCTGGGTGTCGAATACCTGACGATCTTCGCCTTCTCGACCGAGAACTGGAAGCGCACGCAGACCGAGGTCGCCGGGCTGATGACCCTGTTCCGGCGCTACATCATGAAGGAAATGCAGGCCTTCGTGCGCGAGAACGTGCGCGTGCGCTTCATCGGCGACCGGCCGCGGCTCGACGCCAAGCTGCACGGGCTGATGGACGAGGCCGAGGCGATGACCGCGCATTGCACGGGCATGAACCTGACCATCGCGCTCAATTACGGCGGCCGCGACGAGGTCTCGCGCGCCACGCAGCGGCTGGCGCGGGATGTCGCCGCGGGGAAATTGCGCCCCGAGGATGTCGACGAGGAAACGCTGCCGCGATACCTCGACACCTGCGTGGTGCCCGATCCGGACCTGGTGATCCGCACCTCGGGCGAGGCGCGGATCTCGAATTTCCTGCTCTGGCAGTCGGCCTACGCGGAATACGAGTTCATCGACACGCTCTGGCCGGATTTCACCCGCGAGATCTTTGCCGACGTGCTGAAGCAATACGGGGCGCGTGATCGCCGCTTCGGTGCAGTCTCCGCATGAGCGGGGGCGCGCAGTGGTCCGACCTTGCGCCGCGCGCGGTGTCGGGGGCGATCATGGCGGCGGTCGGGGCCGGGGCCATCTGGGCAGGAGGCGTGATTTTTGCCGCGCTGGTCAGCGCATTGGCCGGGCTGATGGTCTGGGAAGCGGCGCGGATGTTCGCGACCCCCGATAGCGCCGTGCGGTCCGGCATCGTCGCGGCGGTGGTCCTCGGGCTGGCGCTGTGGTTGCCGGGGGTGGTCGTGCTGCCCTTGCTGCTTGCCGCCGCACTCGTCGCGGTCGGCCCGGCGGCGCGGGATCGCGCGCCGTTTCTGGCGCTGGCGATCTGGGCCTTGCTGGGCTGCTACGCCATGGGCCTTTTGCGCGCCGAGGCGGGAGCGGTCTGGATCCTCTGGCTGGTTTCTGTCGTGATCGTCTCGGACCTCGCGGGCTATTTCGCCGGGCGCAGCCTTGGCGGGCCGAAATTCTGGCCCAGCATCAGCCCCAAGAAGACATGGTCGGGCACCGTCGCGGGCTGGCTCGGGGCCGGCGTGATCGGCGTGATCTTCGCGGGGCCGACCGGTGCGGGGCTGGCGCTGGTGCCCCTGTCGATTCTCGTCGGCTTTGCCGGGCAGATGGGCGATATCGCCGAAAGCGCGGCCAAGCGGTTTTGCGACGTCAAGGACAGCTCGACCCTCATTCCCGGTCATGGCGGGGTGCTGGACCGGTTCGACGCGATGCTGGGCGCGGCGCTTCTGTCGCTGATCCTGTGGGCGCTCGGCCTGTTGCCGGGGGCGGCATGAAACGCGTCTCGATCCTTGGCGCCACCGGCTCTATCGGGCAAAGCACGATCGACCTGATCGGGCGCGATCCGGCCGCTTACGACCTCGTGGCGCTGACCGGCGGGCGCAACATCGCGCAACTGGCAAGTGACGCGCGAAGGTTGCGTGCCGATATCGCCGTGACCGCGCACGAGGATCTGTTGCCCGAGTTGCGCGGGGCGCTGGCCGGATCGGCGACCGAGGCGGCGGCGGGCCCCGCGGCGCTGGTCGAGGCCGCACACCGGCCCGCCGACTGGGTCATGTCGGCAATCGTCGGGGTGGCGGGGCTGGCCCCCGGCCTCGCCGCGCTGCAGCAGGGCGCGACGCTGGCGCTGGCCAACAAGGAATCGCTGGTTGCGGCCGGGCAGTTGCTACTGCGCACGGCGCGCGCACATGGCGCGCGCATCCTGCCGGTGGACAGCGAGCATTCGGCGATCTTCCAGGCGCTGGTGGGCGAGGACGCGTCGGCGGTGACCCGGGTGGTCATCACTGCCTCCGGCGGGGCGTTCCGCGACTGGCCGCTGGCGCGTCTGGCGCAGGCCACGGTGGCCGAGGCATCGTCGCATCCCAACTGGGACATGGGCCAGCGGATCACCATCGATTCGGCCTCGATGTTCAACAAGGCGCTGGAGGTGATCGAGGCGCACGAGTTCTTCGGCTTCGCCCCCGACCAGATCGAGGTTCTGCTCCATCCGCAATCGCTGGTGCATGCGCTGGTGGGGTTCTGCGATGGCGCGCTGATGGCGCATGTCGGCCCGCCGGACATGCGCCACGCCATCGGCTACGCGCTCAACTGGCCGCATCGGCGTCCGCTGCCGGTGCCCGCGCTCGACCTCGCAGCGGCGGGTGTGCTGGAGTTTCGCGCCCCTGACGAGACACGCTACCCCGCGCTGCGGCTGGCGCGCGAGGTGATGGGCGAGGGCGGACTGGCCGGCGCGATCTTCAACGCGGCCAAGGAACGCGCGCTGGATCATTTCATCGCCGGGCACCTTCGCTTTACCGACATGAGCGCGGTCGTCGACGAGGTGCTGTCGGACCTCGCCGCGACGAGCGACGCGCGCAACGACGCGCCGACCCTTGATCTGGTGGCCCATATGGACCATCTGGCAAGGCATCGCGCCGACATGGCGACCGAAACGCGCAAGCTTTAAGGAAACCTCGTGGATCTGCAAACCCTGTTGCCGCAATTCGGAAGCGGCGTGATGACCATTCTGGCCTTCATCGTCGCGCTTTCGGTGATCGTGGCAATCCACGAATACGGCCATTACATCGTCGGGCGCTGGTCGGGCATCAAGGCCGAGGTGTTCTCGATCGGGTTCGGTCCGGTCCTGTTCTCGCGCATGGACCGGCACGGCACGCGCTGGCAGGTCGCGGCGCTGCCCTTCGGCGGTTATGTCAAGTTCCTTGGCGACTCGGACGCGGCCAGCGGAAAGGACAGCGCCGCGATGGCGCAGACCCCGCCCGAGCGGCTGCGCGAGACGATGCACGGCGCGCCGCTCTGGGCGCGCACGGCGACGGTGGCAGCGGGGCCGATCTTCAACTTCATCCTGTCGATCCTGATTTTCGCCGCCGTTCTGATGGCCGGCGGCAAGACCGCCGATCCGCTGACCGTGGGTGCGCTGAAACCGCTGCCGGTCGAGGGCGTGACGCTGCAGCCCGGCGACGAGGTGCTGCAGATCGCGGGCCAGCCGGTGCCCGAGATGGGCGCCGGCGGGATCGACGACGCCTTCCTGCAGGAACTGCCGGCGCAGCCGCTTCTGGACTACGAGGTGCGGCGCGACGACCGGCGCACCGAAGCCCAAGGCCCGCACCCGATGCCCCCAATTGTCGGCGGGCTGTCGCCGCAATCCGCCGCGCTCGACGCCGGGCTGCAGCAGGGTGACGTGATCACCGCGGTCAACGGCACGCCGGTGCATGCGTTTTCGGAACTGCGCGAGATCGTCGAGGGGTCGAACGGCGCGCCGCTGGAATTCGAGATGTGGCGCCCGGAAAGCGGTGCCTACACGACCACCCTGACCCCGCGCCGCGTGGACGAGCCGCAGCCCGGCGGTGGGTTCCGTACGCAGTGGCGCATCGGCATCGCGGCCGGCATGGCCTTCGAGCCCGCGACAGAGGCGCGCGGCCCGATAGAGGCGGTGGGCGGGGCCGTTGCCCAGACTTGGCAGATCATCGTGAGCTCGCTTTCGGGGCTTTACGCGATGATCACCGGCGCGATCAGCAGCTGCAACATGTCCGGCCCGATCGGCATCGCCGAGGTCTCGGGCGAGATGGCGAGCCAGGGCGCGCAAAGCTTCATCTGGTTCATCGCGGTGCTGTCGACTGCCGTCGGCCTGCTCAACCTCTTCCCGGTGCCGGTGCTGGATGGCGGACACCTGATGTTCTACGCCTACGAGGGCGTCACCGGCCGCCCGCCGAGCGACCGCGCGATGCGCTTCCTGATGACGCTGGGGCTGACGCTGATCCTGTCGCTGATGCTTTTTGCGGTCTTCAACGACATCTTCTGCCCGTGAGCATCGTAGTGGTGCGGGTGGGTGTGACGTGACCAGCCTCAACCGCGTGGTGATGCAGAAATCCACTCGCCGGTGGCTGGACGCGCTGTCGCCCGAGACACTGGATGCCGCCGAGATCTCGGGCAAGTTCGGCCGTCGCTTCGCGTTCCGCAGCTATGCGCGCTTTCGCTATCCCGCGCACGACATCTGCGCGGGGCCGTTCCGGGATGCGGAAGGTGATATGCGGACCTTCGACCTGATCCTCGCCAACCAGGTGTGGGAGCATCTCGACCGCCCCCATGCCGCGGCCCGCCACGTCCGCGAAATGCTGCGCCGCGAGGGCTGGTTCTGGCTCGCGGTGCCGTTCTTCATCCCCTGGCACGGCGATCCGGTGGATTGTTCGCGCTGGACCGCGCGCGGTCTTTGCAACCTTCTGGTCGAAGCCGGGTTCGATGCCGGCCGGATTACCGCGCGGCAATGGGGCAATCGCGCGGCGGCGTTGCGCAATCTCGAACCGGACTGGCCGCCGGTGCACGATCCCGAAACCGACGACCTGCGCAACGATCCGAAGTTCCCGATCTGTGCCTGGGCGCTGGCGCAGAAGTGACCAGGACGCTGCGCCGCCCGGCATGGCCGAGGCCCGGTCCCGGAAATTGACTTGGACCGCGGGCGCGTCTCGCCTATTTGATGCAGGAACACACCCGTGGGGGGCAGAATGGCTGAGCTGAAGCATATCGAAGTCCGCGGCGCGCGCGAGCACAACCTCAAGAGCATCGATGTCGACATCCCGCGCGACCAGGTGGTGGTGATCACCGGGCTGTCGGGGTCGGGCAAGTCGTCGCTCGCGTTCGATACGATCTATGCCGAGGGTCAGCGCCGCTATGTCGAATCGCTGTCGGCCTATGCGCGCCAATTCCTCGACATGATGCAGAAGCCGGATGTCGATCACATCAGCGGGCTGTCCCCGGCAATCTCCATCGAGCAGAAGACCACCTCGAAGAACCCGCGCTCCACGGTCGGCACGGTGACCGAGATCTACGACTACATGCGCCTTCTCTTCGCCCGCGCCGGCACACCCTACAGCCCCGCCACCGGCCTGCCCATCGAGGCGCAGCAGGTGCAGGACATGGTCGATCGCGTCATGGCCATGGAGGAGGGCACGCGCGGCTACCTGCTGGCGCCCATCGTGCGCGACCGCAAGGGCGAATACCGCAAGGAATTCCTGGAGCTGCGCAAATCCGGGTTCCAGCGGGTCAAGGTCGACGGCGAATTCCACGAACTGGACGATCCGCCGACCCTCGACAAGAAGTTCCGCCACGATGTCGACGTGGTGGTCGACCGGATCGTGGTGAAGGAGGGGCTGGAGACGCGGCTTGCCGACAGTTTCCGCACCGCGCTGGATCTGGCGGACGGGATCGCCGTGCTGGAAACCGCCCCGCGCGAGGGCGAGCCGGAGCGCGTGACGTTCTCCGAACGCTTCGCCTGCCCGGTCAGCGGCTTCACCATCCCCGAGATCGAGCCGCGGCTTTTCTCGTTCAACGCGCCGTTCGGGGCGTGTCCGGATTGCGACGGTCTGGGGGTCGAGCGGTTCTTCGACGAACAGCTGATCGTGCCGGATGGCGCGCTGAAGGTCACCGACGGCGCCATCGCGCCGTGGCGCAAGGGCAAGAGCCCGTATTTCACCCAGACCATCGAGGCCATCGCCAAGCATTACGAGTTCGACAAGAAGGCCCCGTGGAAGGATCTGCCGGCGCATGTGAAACAGGTGTTCCTCTACGGGTCAGGCGACGACGAGATCGCGTTCCGCTATGACGAGGGCGGGCGCGTCTATAATGTCAGCCGCGTCTTCGAGGGGGTCATCCCCAACATGGAACGCCGGTATAACGAGACCGACAGCGCCTGGATCCGCGAGGAATTCGAGCGTTACCAGAACAACCGCCCCTGCGGCACCTGCGGCGGCTTCCGCTTGCGCGAAGAGGCGCTTGCGGTCCGTATTGCCGGGCTGCATGTGGGGCACGTGGTGCAGATGAGCATCCGCGAAGCCTATGACTGGTGCGGGACCGTGCCCGAGAGCCTCTCGCAGCAGAAGAACGAGATCGCCCGCGCCATCCTCAAGGAGATCCGCGAACGGCTGGGATTTCTCAACAATGTCGGGCTGGAATACCTGACGCTGTCGCGCAACGCGGGCACGCTTTCGGGCGGCGAAAGCCAGCGCATCCGGCTGGCCAGCCAGATCGGGTCGGGCCTGACCGGGGTGCTTTACGTGCTCGACGAGCCGTCCATCGGGTTGCACCAGCGCGATAACGGGCGACTGTTGCAGACGTTGCGCAACCTGCGCGATCAGGGCAACACGGTGATCGTCGTCGAGCATGACGAAGAGGCGATCCGCACCGCCGATTACGTCTTCGATATCGGACCCGGGGCGGGCGTGCACGGGGGCCGCGTGGTCAGCCACGGCACGCCGGACGCGGTCGCCGCCGATCCCGCCTCGGTCACCGGGCAATACCTGTCCGGTGCGCGCGAGATCGCGGTTCCGGCCAAGCGCCGCAAGGGCAATCGCAAGAAGCTGACCGTGGTCAAGGCGACCGGCAACAACCTCAAGGAGCTGACGACCGAGTTCCCGCTCGGCAAGTTCATCTGCGTGACCGGCGTTTCGGGCGGCGGCAAGTCCACCCTGACCATCGAGACGCTGTTCAAGACCGCGTCGATGCGATTGAACGGGGCGCGCCACGCGCCCGCGCCCTGCGAGACGATCAAGGGGCTGGAGCATCTCGACAAGGTGATCGACATCGACCAGCGCCCGATCGGGCGCACGCCACGCTCGAACCCCGCCACCTATACCGGCGCGTTCACCCCGATCCGCGACTGGTTCGCGGGGCTGCCCGAATCCAAGGCGCGCGGCTACAAGCCGGGGCGGTTCTCGTTCAACGTCAAGGGCGGGCGCTGCGAGGCCTGCCAGGGCGACGGCGTCATCAAGATCGAGATGCATTTCCTGCCGGATGTCTACGTGGAATGCGAGACCTGCAAGGGCGCGCGCTACAACCGCGAAACCTTGGAAATCCGGTTCAAGGGCAAGAGCATAGCGGACGTTCTTGATATGACGGTTGAAGAGGCGCAGACGTTCTTCCAGGCAGTGCCGTCGATCCGCGAGAAGATGGACGCGCTGATGCGCGTGGGTCTGGGCTATGTCCGGGTGGGCCAGCAGGCGACGACGCTCTCGGGCGGCGAGGCGCAGCGCGTGAAACTGTCACGCGAACTGGCCAAACGGTCGACCGGGCGGACGCTCTACATTCTCGACGAACCGACGACGGGGCTGCATTTCGAGGACGTCAAGAAGCTGCTCGAAGTGCTGCACGAACTGGTCGACGCGGGCAACACGGTGATCGTGATCGAGCACAATCTCGACGTCATCAAGACCGCGGATCACATCATCGATATCGGGCCGGAGGGCGGCGATGGCGGCGGGGAACTTGTTGCGCAAGGCACGCCAGAGCAGGTGGCCGAGGAAACTCGCAGTCACACGGGGCGCTATCTGAAAGACATGCTGTCGGCCAACAGGCGCGTCGCGGCGGAGTAGGATCAACGGCTCCAAAACCGCGTCCGCGTCGCGGATCGGGAGCACATCGCATTTTTCACGATCAATCCAGTATGGTTTTGCACGCTATACGGATAGACGGGCTGCGGGTCACTCCGTGCAGGGGCCATCCATTTATTGTCTGGCCCTTCCGGGCGCGCGCCACGTTGACCGCGCCGATCACTTGAAGTTGCGACTGTCCTTGATCTGGTCCCACGCCCAGACGACCTGTTGCAGCTGCTCTTCCTGGCTGCGGTCACCGCCGTTGATGTCGGGATGCAGCACCTTGATCAGCGACTTGTAGGCCTTGCGCACGTCTGCCTTCGACCAGTGATCCTCGGCCTCGAGGATCTCGACCGCGCGGCGTTCGGTGGGCGGCAGCTTGCGCCGGCCGGTGCGCGCCTTGCCGGGGTTCTGCGTGGCGTTCACGCCCAGCACCTGGTGCGGGTCCTCGATCCCAAGGCGCGCCCAAGCCCGCGCCTCGGGGTCGTTGAAGCGGCGCGTCTCGCGGTTCCAGACCTTGTCCTTTGAGGCCTGCGCGTTCATCTCGGCCTCTGTGGTGCCGTCGAAGAAGTTCCACTTCAGGTTGTATTCGCGCACATGCGCCTGACAGAACCAGTAGTAATCATCCAGCACGTCGGGCGCCTTCGGGGCGCGGTACTTGCCGGCCTCCTCGCATCCGGGATGATCGCAGATCCGGGTCGAGGTTTCCGAGGCGCCGGACATGCCCTTGCGGCCGCGCGGGTTCTTCTTCTTGGCCGACGAGACCGACATGTCGAAACCGAAGGGGTCTGTTTTGGACATGGAACATACCTTTTCAAGTCAGGTCGCAGAGTGTATCGCAAAACGCCATGAATTGAAGGGGGGATCGGAAAAAACTTCCCCCGTCAGGCTGCGATTCGCGAAGGATCCTCACCGATTGCGATGCGTCAACCGGTTGATTTTCGACATTAAAACGGAGAGGCCCCGATCACTCGGGCGGCGCGGGCGGCCGCGGCCCCTCGACGCGCGGCGCCGCGACCGGATCGGTGCGGTGCGCATCCGTCACGACGGGGTCCCGGGGCCTCCGGGCGCGGCAGAAGACCAGCACCGAGCGATAGACCGTCTGGTGCGATGTCAGGCCCTGACGTTCGACGCTGGGCAGGATGTCGCTGCGCAGATACTGCCAGCCATCGCGCGCCATCTCGTTGAGCACGTCCTCGAGGCCAAGGGCGAATCGCGCCTCGGGCGTCTTGGCGCCCGGGGCCTTGCGGCCGCGTGTCGGCGCCGGCATCACCTTGTACTCGAGATCTCGGTCCTCGGCCTGGGACATGCGCGCCTCCGGTTGTGGATGTGTGCCCGCGCCCGCGGCCCCCGCGGCCCTTGTCCTATTTCGGAGCGGGGCCGATGATCATGACCATCTGCCGCCCCTCCATCTTGGGCATGTTTTCGACGCGACCGACATCCTTGACGTCCTCGGCGATCCGTTCCAGCAGGTCGCGCCCGAGATCCTGGTGCGCCATCTCGCGGCCGCGGAAGCGCAGCGTGACCTTCACCTTGTCGCCGCCTTCGAGGAATTTCAGCACGTTCCGCATCTTGACGTCGTAGTCATGCGTGTCGGTGCCGGGGCGAAACTTCACCTCCTTGACCTCGATGACCTTCTGCTTCTTGCGCGCCTCGGATTCGCGTTTCTGCTGTTCGTACTTGTATTTGCCGTAATCCATGATCTTGCAGACCGGCGGATTGGCGTTGGGAGAGATTTCGACGAGATCGAGCCCGACCTGTTCCGCCATTTCGAGGGCCGCGCGCGGGGTCACCACCCCGGCATTTTCACCATCTGCCCCGATGAGGCGGATTTCGTTGGCACGGATCTTGTCGTTGACCCGCGGGCCGGTGTCACGCGACGGTGGCGCGTTGTGAGGTCTGCGAGCTATGGTATCGATCCTTTGATGGTTGACTGGTGTCGTCTTTGTCGAGGCGCCAATCTAGACGCGGGCGGGACGGCTTTCAAGCCGCAAAATCGGCTGGGACGGGCCGAAAGAGGTGCTATTTGGCCCTTGCGGGTTTCCTTTCTCCGAACCATTTGGCACATGTGAGATGCAGGGTCGGCGCGATGATCGCGGGGCCCACCCCAATTTTGGAGACGGTCATGAAAAACCTGATTTGGATCGTGCTGGCAGTGCTCGTGCTCGGCGGCGGCTACATGCTCTTTACCGGAAAATCGGTCGACGAACTGGTCGAGGATGTGACCGGCACGACGCAGGAGGTCGAGCCGGCCGACACGGCCGAGGAAACCGCGCCCGACGCGGAGGCGGCGCCCGAAGAGACCACCGAGACCGAGGAGACCGCGAGCGAGACGCTCGACACCCTCGATGAGGCCGTGGGGGACGCCGCGAACATGGTCGAGGATACGGCCAGCGATACCGCCGATGCCGCCCGCGAGGCCGCTGAAGAGGCGACCGATGCCATGGGCGATGCCGCCGACGAGGTGACGGGCGGGTCGGAGGACGCCGCGACCGAGGAGAGCGCGGATGAAGCTGCGACCGAAGATACAACGGACGGATCCGCGGGCGACGGTACGGCGGATGAGGCGATGACCGACGGCACCACGAACGACGCCACGACAGGCGATACCGCGGATGAGGCCGCGCCCGAGCAGGGTACCTCTGACGGAAGCGGGGATGAGGCCGAGGCGGGTGATGGTGCCGCCGACGAGGCGACGAACGACATGCAGCAAACGGCCGAGGATGCGGTGGATTCGGCGCGTGACACCGAAGGCGCGGCGGCCGAAACCGCCGAAGAAACCGTGAACCGCGTCCGGGAAATGGGTGAAGAGGCTGCCGCGGAAGCCGAAGAGGCTGCGCAGGCCGCGATAGAGCGCGCCCAACAAGCCGCTGGCGGCACCGAGGAAGAAGCCGCCCAGCAAGCGCGCGAAGCGTTCGACGCCGCAACCGGAGAAAGCACCGCTGAAACCGGTAACGGCGCTGACGAGACGGCGCAGACCACCGAGGGGTCGGGGCCCGTCGAAGGCATCCCCGAGGCTTCGAGCAGCACCGGGAACGAGGTGCCCGACGTCTTGACCGTGGACGGCTTCGATATGGAGGAAGCGCGGACCCTGCTTGAAGAGTCGAGCCTCGGCACGACGACGCAGGAGTTGCTGATCGACAGTCTGGAGCGTGGACAGGACAATCCCGAAATGCTCGAAAACTCCCTCGGATCGGTTCAGCGCGCGCTCGGATACTGATCCGCAGGACATCGGCACAACCAAAGAAAACCGCGCAAAGCCTTGGCCTTGCGCGGTTTTCGTTTGTCGGTTGTGACAGGATCAGTCGAGGAATGCCTTTTCCACGACGTATTCCTTCGGTTCGGAGTTGGCGCCTTCGCGCAGCCCGTAGCCTTCGAGCAACTCCTTGATCTCAAGGTTGAAGGCAAGGTTGCCGCACACCATCGCGCGATCGGTCTCGGGGGCCAGCGGTGCCACGTCGAGATCGGCATAGACCTCGCCCGAGCGCATCAGGTCGGTGATGCGGCCCATCTTGGGGCTTTCTTCCCGCGTGGTCGTCGGATAATAGCGCAGCTTGTCGTGAAAGCCTTCGCCCATCAAGTCGGCCAGTAGCGGGTCGGCGCGGATGCTGTCGATCAGGTCGCGACCATAGTCAAGTTCGCCGATCTCGCGGCAGGTATGCGTCAGGATGACCTCGTCGTAATCCTCGAAGGTCTGCGGATCGCGCAGCAGCGAGGCGAAGGGCGCGATGCCGGTGCCGGTGGCGAACAGCCACAGCCGCTTGCCGGGAAGAAGCGCGTCATGCACCAGCGTGCCCACCGGCTTGGGGCGCAGAATGATCTGGTCGCCCGGCTCGATATGTTGCAGCCGCGAGGTCAACGCGCCGTCCTGCACCTTGATCGAGTAGAATTCCAGCTCGTCGTCCCAGGACGGCGAGGCGATGGAATAGGCGCGCAGAAGCGGCTTTTCCTTGCCGGTCTTGGCATCCTCGGACATCAGGCCGATCATCACGAACTCGCCCGAGCGGAACCGCAAAGAGGCCGGGCGCGTCACGCGAAATGAAAACAGACGGTCGGTGTAATGGTTCACCTGCGTCACCGTCTGCGCGTCGGGCAGCGTCGGGGTCCGGGGCGTTTTCGCGGTTGCTTGGGTCTGTTGTGTCATCTCGTCCATACTGTCTGTTGCCGATCATCCTTGACCGACACCCTTTCATAATCCTTGATCGAAGTCAGGTGAAGGCGGTATTCAGCCGCGCAGCCGCGCCTGGTAGTCATGCGCTTGCCAGTTGGCCCGGAAAAGCCACTGATCCTCCGGCTGGCGCGCCGCCAGATCGTCGGAGATCTCGACCTCGTCGAAGCCGCTGCGCCGCGCCATCGCGTAGTGATCGGCGATGACATGGCCATGCGCGCGCAGCCGCCCGGCATAGCCCATCAGCCGCAACCGCCGGGCGATGGAAAACCCTCGCCCGTCAGCAGGGCCCGGGAAGTGGACGCGGATCATCTCGATCCCGTCCAGCCGCCCGGCCAGCGTGGCGGGATCGCTGTCGTTGGGCAGGTCGAGCGCGATGGCGCCGTCGCCCGCCGCCTCGAGCGGCGTGACGGGGGTGGTCCAGTCATCGGGCGCAAAGCCCTGATCGGTGACGAGGATGGTCATGCGGAAACTCCTTTTCGCACCATCTTGCCGTTCACAAAATGGATGCCGCATTCTGTCTTGTCCTGACCGCGCCAGCGGCCGGACCTGGGATCTTCGCCCGGCGCGACCGGCGTGGTGCAGGGGATGCAGCCGATCGACGGGTAGCCCCTGGCGACCAGCGGGTGCCGGGGCAGCCGGTTCTCCTCCATATAGGTCTGCAGGTCCTCGCGCGTCCAGTGGGCGAGCGGATTGACCTTGATCCGGTCGGTGCCGTCCTCGATCTCGAAGAAGTCGAGCGTGGTGCGCTGACCGGTCTGGTAGCGCTTGCGCCCGGTGATCCAGCCGTCGAAGCCCTGCAGCGCGCGTTGCAGCGGCACCGTCTTGCGCAAGGCGCAGCAGGCGTCGGTGTCGTGCCGGTGCAGGCTGCCATCTGGATCGTGTTGTGTCAGATCCTCCTGCGCGGCGCGGATGATCCGCAGGTCGCGCAACGCCAGCCTTTCGGCCAGTTCCTGCTGGTAGACCAGCGTTTCGGCGAAGAGCATCTCGGTGTCGATGAAGATCACCGGTGTCGTCGGCCGAGTGACGGAAACCATATGCAACAACACCACCGACTCGGCGCCGAAACTCGATACCAGCGCGAGGTGGCCGGCCTGCGTGTCGCGCAGCGCATGCTCCAGTACCGAGATCCCCGAATGGTGGCGATAGCGGTCGTTCAGGGCCTGCACGCGCGCCTGAAGATCACTCCGCGGCATGGGCACGCGCCTCTGCGTCGTAAAGTGCCGATTTGAACGGTGCCATGCCGAGGCGGGTATAGGCCTGCAGGAAGGTCTCGTCCGGGCCCTCGCGCAGGTCGAGATAGGCAAGGATCAGGCGTTCCACCGCCGGCACAATCTCGTCATAGGCAAAGCCGGGGCCGGTCCGGGCGCCGATCGCCGTGCTTTCCGACGGATCGCCGCCCAGCGTGATCTGGTAATTCTCGACCCCCGCGCGGTCGAGCCCGAGGATACCGATATGGCCCACATGGTGATGCCCGCAGGCATTGATGCAGCCCGAGATCTTGATCTGCAGATGACCCACGTCATGCTCGATCTTCAGCTCGGCCAGCCGGGTGGCGATGCCTTGGGCGACGGGGATCGACCGCGCGGTCGCCAGCGCGCAGTAATCCATGCCGGGGCAGGCGATGATGTCCGAGGCGAGGCCGATATTGCCCGTCGCCAGACCCGCCTCGCGCAGCGCGGCATGGACCGCCGGGATGTCGGCCAGCGCCACATGCGGCAGAACGAGGTTCTGGGCGTGTGTCACGCGGATATCGTCATGCCCGTAGCGTTCGGCCAGATCGGCGACGAGGCGCATCTGTTCCGCCGACGCGTCGCCCGGTGTCGCGCCATGTGCCTTGAGGCTGATGGTGACTATGCCGTGGTCGGCCTGCCGGTGCGGCGTCACGTTGGTGTCGGCCCAGGCGGCAAGGACCGGATCCGCGGCGCGGGCGGCATGGTAGGGCGAAGGGTCGCGCACTGGCAGGTCGGGGGTGACGAAGGCCGCCTCGATGCGCGCCAGCCAGTCCTGATCGACGCCGGTGAAGGCCGCGCGGCGGTTGGGAAACTCGGCCTCGACCATCTCGCGGATCTCGCCGAGCCCGGTTTCGTGCACGGTGATCTTGACGCGCGCCTTGTACTTGTTGTCGCGCCGCCCGAGGCGGTTATACGTCGCGAGGATGGCTTCCAGGTAGGGCAGCAGATCGGCGCGCGGCACGAAATCCCTGATCTGCTTGGCGACCATCGGTGTGCGGCCCATGCCGCCGCCGATCCAGATCTCGTAGCCCCGCTCGCCGTTGCGCTCGACGATCTTGACGCCGATATCGTGGCTTTTCATGACCGCGCGGTCGGACTCGCTGGCGATCACGGCGATCTTGAACTTTCTGGGAAGGAACTGGAATTCCGGGTTGTCGGTCGACCATTGCCGGATCAGCTCGGCCACGGGGCGCGGATCCTCGATCTCGTCGGGTGCGGCCCCCGCGAAATGATCCGCGGTGACGTTGCGGATGGTGTTGCCGCTGGTCTGGATGGCGTGCATGCCGACCTCGGCCAACGCATCCAGCATATCCGGAATGTCGCGCAATTTCGGCCAGTTGTACTGGATGTTGGTGCGGGTGGTGAAATGGCCATACCCCTTGTCCCACCGCTCTGCCAGGTAGGCCAGTTGCCGCATCTTGGCCGGGTCGAGCGAGCCGTAAGGCACCGCCACCCGCAGCATGTAGGCGTGCAGTTGCAGGTAAAGCCCGTTCATCAGGCGCAGCGGCTTGAACTCGTCCTCGGTCAGGCTGCCGTCGATGCGCCGCTCGACCTGGGCGCGGAACTGGCGGTTGCGCTCTGCCAGAAACGCGGTGTCGAATTCGTTGTAGTGGTACATGATATGCTCCTGCGCGGATCGCGTGGGTCAGGCGTTTTTCAGGCCGTCGGCCTGTTTGCCGTGAAAGCGGTTCGAGGGTCCGGTACGGCGGAATTCCTCGCGGAAATGCGCAGGAATCGGCCTGTCGGGGCCTTGCCGCACATCCGCGAGATAGGCGCCCACGACCTCGGCCGAGCGGGCCTGCGCCTGCAGCAGACGGTACTGGGCATCGGCCTCGTCGGTGAGGATCTCGGCCTCGGTCAGGTGCCGCGACCAGAGGTCATCCGCGGTGAGATAGACCACGTCACCTTCGAGAAGGGCGTTGGCTGTGACGACCTTGGGGGTGAACTCTCGGGGCATGTCAGGCAAGCTCCTCTCGGGATTGAACGAGGGCGGCCTCGGCGGCGCGCGGCGCGAGGCCAAGAAAGGTCAGCGCCGGGCCGGCCGGGGCCGCGGCGTCGAGATCGGCCGGCAGACGGTCGAGCGTGGTCGACAGCACCCGCTGCGAGGGCAGCGAGGCGTTCTCGATCACCGTCACCGGCGTCGTGCGATCCGCGCCATGCATGATCAGCCTGCCTTGAATGAACCGCGCGGATTTCTTGCCCATGTAGATCGCCGCCACCTCGCCGGGACGCGCCAGCGCGCGCCAGTCGTGATCGGCAAAGCCCTGCATGTCGTGACCGGTCAGAAACCGCACCGCAGTGTTGCGCCCGCGCTTCGTCAGGCTTTGCCCGATCGCCGCGACCGAGGCCGAGGCGGCGGTGATGCCCGGCACCACCTCCCATGCAAGCCCGGCCTCTGCGACCGCGTCGATCTCCTCGTCGAGGCGGCCGAAGACCGTGGGATCGCCGCCCTTCAGCCGCACCACCTGCGCGCCGGCGCGTGCATGGCGAACGATCAGCGCGTCGATCTCGGCCTGCGGCATGGCGGGGCCAAAGCCCTGCTTGCCGGCGTTCACGAGCCGTGCCGCGGGATGTGCGAGATCGAGGATCGCGCGCGACACCAGCCGGTCATGGATCACGACGTCGGCGGTCTGCAGCGCGCGCCACGCTTTTAGCGTCAGAAGCTCGGGGTCGCCCGGGCCCGCGCCGACGAAGGCGACATGCCCGGCAGCGGGGTGCGTTCGATGAATTCTGGGCATGGCCGCCCCTTTCGCGAGTGGTGCTTCGATCTTCGCAATATAGGAAAAATTCCTTTGAAATGGCTAGATATCCATGCCAATAAGAACGTACGTTCCGTCAAGCGCCGAATATCACCGGATCGTCCCGTCTACGTAAAGGAATTGGAATGGCTGTCCGTCTCGACGATCTCGATCGGAAAATTCTCGTGCAGTTGCAGGCGGACGGCGGCCAGTCGCTCGACGAGATCGCGGGGGCGGTGAGCAGTTCGAAGACGCCGGTGTGGAATCGGATTCGCAAGATGCGCGAGGGCGGGGTGATCCGCCAGCAGACCTATCTGCTGGACCCCGAGGCGCTCGGCTTCGAGGCGTGCTTCTTCGTGCTGATCCGCACGTCCGAGCATGACACCGACTGGCAGGCGCGGTTTTTGAAGGCGCTGCAGGACCGTCCCGAGGTCATGGAGGCGCACCGGCTGGCCGGTGATATCGACTATATCCTGAAGGTGCGCGTCGCCAATGCCCGCGCCTATGACATGTTCTACCAGGCGCTGATTTCAGAGGTGAGGGTGCATAACGTCACCGCGCTGCTGTCGATGGAAGAGATCAAGTCGACGACGATGCTGCCGTTATGAGTGCGTGTCGTGCAAGCGCTGCCCCAGCCGGGTTGGTACCGGCAGCCACGAATCAGCTTGCGTTTTCAAGCGCTTCCATGATCGCCGCAAACTCTGTCGCCTTGAGGCTGGCGCCGCCGACAAGCGCGCCGTCAACATTGGAGATGGCGAAGATCTCGGCCGCGTTGGCGGGTTTGACCGAGCCGCCATAGAGCAGGCGGATGGCGTCGGCGGTATCGCCGCCGAGGCGATCGGTCAGGCGGCGGCGCAGGAAATCGTGCACTTCGGCGATCTGCGCGTCGGTGGGCGTGTGGCCGGTGCCGATGGCCCAGACCGGCTCGTAGGCGATCACGGTATTGGCACCGGTCGCGCCGTCGGGCAGCGATGTGTCGAGCTGATCGGCGATCACCTCGAGCGCCTGCGCGGCCTCGCGCTGTGCCAGCGTCTCGCCGAGGCAGACCACGGCGGTGAGGCCTGCAACCCACGCCGACGTGACCTTTTCGGCGATCAAGTCACTGGTTTCGTGGTGGTTTTCGCGCCGCTCGGAATGCCCCAGAAGCACCGCAGAGGCGCCGGTATCCGCGATCATCGGGGCCGAAATGTCGCCGGTATGGGCGCCGGACGCGGCCTGATGGCAATCCTGTGCGCCAATCGTCAAAGGGTAACCGACGGCGAGGGCAGAAGCCTGCGCAAGCAGCGTGGCGGGCGGGCAGAGCAGCAGATCAACTTGTGGGGTGGGATGCGTGCGGGTCAGCGTCTCGATCTCGGCGAGGCTGGCCGCGGTACCGTTCATCTTCCAGTTGCCCGCGCAAAGTCTGCGTCTCATGCCGTTGATAACCCTGAAAATGTCTTGGCTGAGGCGCCCAGAGGCCAATTATGCCACAAATGCCCGCCCAATGGTTCAAAAGAGTGGTCTATCCAATTGATCCGAAACGGATTACGTCTCGGCGAACTTGATCGACTCGCCGCAGCCGCAGGATTCGGTAACGTTGGGATTGTTGAAGACGAAGCCCGATTCCAGCAGCGATGTCTGGTAATCGATCTGCGTGCCGAAGAGGAACATCTGCGCCATCGGCGCGATCATGATCCGCGCCCCGTCCTGTTCGACCACCTCATCGT
This sequence comes from Roseovarius sp. D22-M7, assembly GCF_037083785.1. Lineage (NCBI taxonomy): Bacteria > Pseudomonadati > Pseudomonadota > Alphaproteobacteria > Rhodobacterales > Roseobacteraceae > Roseovarius > Roseovarius sp. D22-M7. Next base: position 37,716 of record NZ_JBAPKY010000002.1, on the reverse strand, counting down.
GGGGGTCGACCTCTGTCACATACTCCATCGTGTATTCCATGCCCGCGCATCCGCCTTTCTTGACGCCAATGCGCAGCCCCTCATGGTGGTCGCGATCCATCAGGCCCGCGATGCGGCTGGCCGCGGCCGGGGTAAGCGTGACGGCCTGCTTTCCGGGGATACCGAACATCAGGTTACCCTTTCAATACTTTGATTTCATTACATGAAGCCCAGTTCAAGCCGGGCCTCGTCAGTCATCATGTCCATGCCCCAGGGCGGCTCCCAGACGAGTTGCACATCGACCTGCTTGACGCCGGGCACAGGCTCTATCGCGTCGGCGACCCAGCCGGGCATCTCGCCGGCTACCGGGCAGCCGGGCGCGGTCAGGGTCATGTTGACCGCCACCGCGTTTTCCTGATCGATATCGATGGTGTAGATCAGGCCGAGATCGTAGATGTTGACCGGGATCTCGGGGTCGTAGACGCTGCGGCACGCCTCGACGATCTGGTCGTAAAGCGGGTGATCCGTACTGGACGGCGCGATCAGCGGCGTCCCCTCGAGCGGTTCGGAACTGTTCATCATGGTGGTATCCTGCGTCATTCCCGAGTTGAAACATAAGACTTAACATCGCCCGCGTCCAGAGGGCGCGGCGCGACCGGCGAAGTGGTACAAAACTGCGTGAGTTTTTTCACAAACGCGGGCCGGCGCCGACGCTCAGCCGCGCGCCTTGCCGGTTTTCGCCTCGGCGCTCTTGCGGCGGCGGACCGGGGCGGGGCGCACCCGCGTCTCGATCATGTCGTAAAGCGCGCCGGTGATGTTCTTGCCGGTGGATTTCTCGATGCCCTCGAAGCCGGGCGAGGAGTTGACCTCGAGCACCTTGGGGCCGGTTTCCGAGCGCAGCAGATCGACGCCGGCCATGTTGAGATCGAAGACCCGCGCCGCGCGGATCGCGGTGTCGCGTTCGGCCTTGGTGATACGCACCGCCTTGGCCGAGCCGCCGCGGTGCAGGTTCGACCGGAAATCGCCGTCGGCGCCGGTGCGCTTCATCGAGGCCACGACCCGCCCGCCGATCACCAGGCAGCGGATATCCTCGCCCGCCGCCTCCTTGACGAAATCCTGCACGAGAAAGTTCGCTTTCAGCCCGCGAAAGGCGTCGATCACCGATTCGGCGGCCTTCTTGGTTTCGGCCAGCACTACACCCTTGCCTTGCGTCGACTCGAGCAGCTTGACGATCAGCGGGGCGGTGCCCACGAGGCCGATCAGGTTGCCGGTGTCCTTGGGCGAGTTGGCGAAGGCGGTGTTGGGCATGCCGACCTGCGCGCGCGCCATGAGCTGATGCGCGTAAAGCTTGTCGCGACTGGCGATGATACCGGCGGAGGAATTGGCGCAGAAGGTGCCGATGGTCTCGAACTGGCGGATGACGGCGGCGCCGTAGGCGGTGACAGAGGCGCCGACGCGCGGGATCACCGCGTCGTAGCGCGGCAGGCGCTTGCCGTCGTAATGCACTTCGGGGGCCAGCGCGTTGATCGCCATGTAGCAGCGCGTGGTGTCGACGACCTCGACGGTGTGGCCGCGTGCCTCGCCTTCCTCGACCAGCCGCCGGGTGGAGAAGTTGTTCTCGCGGCTGAGCACGCAGATCCGCAGGGCGCGCTTGGGCTGGGCCGCGCGCATCTGCGACGAATGGTAGACGTCGTAGCTGAGTTCGGGCTGCAGGAAGCGGTCGGTGGCGACGATCGAGATGTGATCCTTGAGCGCCTGCCGCCCCAGCAGCATGCGCGAGGCCATGGTCGAGCGGTTGGTCAGCGTGATCTCGATCGGCCAGCTGTCGCCGTCGACGGCCAGCGTGCTCTGGATCACGTAGCGCAATTCACGGTCGCCGTTCGACGAGGCGACATCGCGGCGGTCCATGATGACCGCCGAGCACGGGATCACCAGGTCGTCCCGTCCCGGGATCGGGTGCACGGTGAAGCGGACCTTGGGCTTCGACGCGGGCCCGAAGGTCTCTATGTCGAAGGCGTGCAGCGCAGAGGTGCGCGCGCCGGTATCGACCTTGGCCTTCAGCGCGGGCACGCCGAGATCGGGCAGGGCGATCCATTCCTCCCAGCCGAATTGCAGCGCCTTGGGTTGGGTGTCATCGGTCATGGGTGTCTTTCTGCCGTTTCGTCGGATGGCGTGTCGCGGGCATGCCGCCAGCCGTGGCCGGACATGTGCACGGATCGGCCTGCCGGTGCAAGCCGGGGCCGGACCAGCATGCGCCGCGATCACTTGTTGATGTCCTCGTCGATCACCCGGGTCTGGTCGTCCTTCTTGAGGAAAAGCCGGCGCATCGCGATCCACGCCAGCAGCGAGAGCCCCGCGAAGAGCGCCAGCAGCAGTGGCAGCCCCGGATCAACCGGCAGCAGCACCGCGATCGCCACGGCGGCCGCGCCGCAGGCAAAGCCGAGGAAGATGAAGCCCGGCACGAGGATCTCGAGCATGGCGAGCACCAGCGCCGCGGCCGCCCAGATCCACCACAATTGCCAGAGTGCGGTTTCCATCATCCCCCCGTCAGCTTCTGCCCTTGAGCATGTTGAAGGCGTTGCCGAAGGCCTCGACGGCGTGGGCGGGCACGATCACGGTCTGGCTGCCGGTGCCCTGTCCGAGGGCGTTAAGCGCCTCGACCTGTTTCAGCGCGACCTGGTACTGTGCCGCCTCGAGCCCGTTATCGGCGATCGCGCGGGCCACGACGCCGGTGGCGTAGGCTTCGGCGTCGGCCTCGACCCGGCGGGCCTTGGCGGCCTGCTCGGCCGCGTAAAGCTCGCCATCGGCCTGCAGTTCGATGGCGCGTTTCTGGCCCTCGGCCTCGGTCACCGAGGCGCGGCGGGCGCGTTCGGCGTTGAGCTGTTGCAGCATCGCGTCGCGGGTGGCCTGATCGAGATCGACATCGAGGATCTCGGCGCGGGTGACGTCGATGCCCCAGTCGTCGACCGCGTCCTTGACCCATTTCTTGATGGTGCCGATCAGCTCGTCCCGGTTCGATTGCACCTCGTCGAGATCCATGCGGCCGATCTCGGCGCGGACGATACCGGCGACTGTGGTGGCGATCGCCTCGTCGACGTCGCGGATGCGGTAGACGGTCTTTTCGGGTTGCAGGATGCGGTAGAAGACCGAGGTCTCGACCTTGACCAGCACGTTGTCGCGGGTGATCGCGTCCTGGTTGGCGCTGGGCAGTTGCCGTTCGAGGATCGACACCCGGTGCGCCACCACGTCGAGGAACGGCACGATCAGGTTGATGCCGGGGCCGAGCACCTTGTGCAGCCGGCCAAAGCGTTCGATGACATATTGTTCGGATTGCGGCACGATCTTGAGGCCGCGAAAGATCACCAGCACCGCGAAGACCGCGAGCAGGATCCACAGGATGTTGTTGGCGAGAAGGGAAAGCAACTGGTCTTCGGTCATGTCGAGATCCTGAAATTGACTGTATTGCGATGGGGTCGCTGTGCAATCTCTTACAACTTCGTTTAGACGGCTTTAAACGGCGGCAAAAGGTGAAAAACGGGGGCGCGGGCATGCGGTTCGCATTCAGGCAGGTGGCGCGGGATGGCGATGCGCGGGCGGGGGTGATCGACACGCCCCGCGGGCCGGTTGAAACGCCGGCCTTCATGCCGGTCGGCACCGCCGGCACCGTCAAGGCGATGCTGCCCGAGAATGTCGCCGCCACCGGCGCGCAGATCGTGCTGGGCAACACCTATCACCTGATGCTGCGCCCCGGCGCCGAGCGGGTGGCGCAACTGGGCGGTCTGCACCGGTTCATGAACTGGCACCGGCCCATCCTGACCGATTCCGGCGGCTTCCAGGTGATGAGCCTCGCCGGCCTGCGCAAGCTGGACGAGCAGGGCGTCACCTTCCGTAGCCATATCGACGGGTCCACGCATCACCTGACGCCCGAGCGGTCGATGGAGATCCAGAGGCTTCTGGGTAGCGATATCGTGATGTGTTTCGACGAATGTCCGGCGCTGCCGGCGAGCGACGCGGCGGTCGCCGACAGCATGCGGCTGAGCATGCGTTGGGCGGCGCGGTCGCGCGAGGCTTTCGGCGACCGCCCCGGGCATGCGCTCTTCGGGATCATGCAGGGCGGGGTCACGCCGGAACTGCGCGAGGAAAGCGCGAAGGCGCTGACCGAAATCGGGTTCGACGGCTACGCGGTGGGCGGTCTCGCGGTGGGCGAGGGGCAGGCGGCGATGTTCGGCGTTCTGGATTACGCGGCCGGCTTCCTGCCCGAGGATCGCCCACGTTACCTGATGGGGGTGGGCAAGCCCGACGATATTGTCGGCGCGGTGAAGCGCGGCATCGACATGATGGATTGCGTGCTGCCCACGCGGTCCGGGCGCACCGGGCAGGCCTGGACGGCGCGCGGCATGGTCAACATCAAGAACGCCCGCCACGCCGCCGATCCGCGCCCGCTGGACGAGGCGTGCACCTGTCCGGCCTGCCGGGGCTATTCGCGTGCCTACCTGCACCACGTCTTCCGCTCGAACGAGATGATCTCGGGGATGCTGCTGACCTGGCACAATCTGCAATATTTCCAGGACATCATGGCGGGCATGCGCGCGGCCATCACAGACGGCCGCTTCGCCGCGTGGGAGGCCGCGTTTCTCGCCCGCCGCGCCGAGGGCGATATCGCGCCGCTGTGACCCGGTTCAGCGCGCGGTCGAGGCCGTGTAGATGTCGTCGATCGCCTTCGCGAGCGTGGCGTTGAACTCGGCCTCGGATTGCTGCGCGGTCAGCCCTTCGGTCAGGGCGCGCGAGAAGCTGGCGATCACGCCGCGGTTGCGGGCCAGACGGGCGGTCGCCTCGTCTCGGCTGTAGCCCCCCGACAGCGCCACGACGCGCAGCACGCGCGGGTGATCCACCAGCGCCGTGTAAAGATCGTCGGTCTCGGGCAGGGTCAGTTTCAGCATCACTTCCGAGCCCTCGGGAAGGTCGTCGAGATGTGCGGCGATGGTGTCGCGCAGGATCTCCTCGGCCTCGGCCTTGTCGGGGATCGAGATGGTGACCTCGGGCTCGAGTATCGGCACGAGGCCGTGGTCGAGGATCTGGCGGCCGATCTCGAATTGCTGGGCGACATTGGCCGAGATGCCGGTGCGGTCGGCGGCGTCGATGACAGAGCGCATCTTGGTGCCGAACATGCCCGCCTTCGCGCCGCGTTCCAGCAGCGCGTCGAGATCGGGCATCGGTTTCATCAACCGGGCGCCGTCGCGTTCCTCGGCCAGCCCGCGATCGACCTTCAGGAAGGGCACCACGCCGCGCTCGGCCCACAGGTAGTCGGCCGACGGGCGGCCGCCGATCTCGCGGTCCATGGTCTTCTCGAAGAGGATCGCGCCCAGCACCTTGTCGCCGTTGAAGGCCGGGGCCCGCGCGATACGTGCGCGCATGGCGTGGACGAGGTCGAACATCTCGGCATCATTGGAATACCGATCGCCGTCGATCCCGTAGAGGCGCAGCGCCTTGGGGGTCGAGCCGCCGGACTGGTCGAGGGCTGCGATGAAGCCCTGACCGTCGCGGATGTGTCGTCTCTGCTCAGCCGTCGTCATCGGGTGCCCCTTCGCCGCGTGATGTGTTTCCACGATCTCTTAGGCGAGCGTTGCAGGCCGTGCAATCATGGTACCGCTAACAGCGGGCCGCTATCCCTTCAGTGCCGCGACACCCGGCAGATCCTTGCCTTCCAGCCATTCGAGGAACGCGCCGCCGGCCGAGGAAACATAGGTGAAATCCTCGGCGGCCCCCGCCCTGTTGAGCGCCGAGGCGGTATCGCCGCCGCCGGCGACCGATACCAGCCGTCCGGCGCGGCTGCGCGCCGCGGCATGAAGGGCGGCGGCGTTGGTGGCCGCATCAAAAGGCGCAACCTCGAACGCCCCCAGCGGGCCGTTCCAGAGCAGCGTCTTCGCGCCGTCGATATGGGCCTTGATGCGCGCGATGGCTTGGGGGCCGGCATCGAGGATCATCGCATCGCCGGGACAGGCATGCGCACCCACGGTCTCGTGCGCCGCACCCTCGGCAAGTTCGCGCGCGACGACCACATCGGCGGGCAGCAGGATCTTGCAACCCGCCGCACCCGCCTTGATCATGATCTCGCGCGCGGTGGGGGTCATCTCGTGCTCGCAGAGCGACTTGCCGACATCGAGACCCAGTGCGGCGATGAACGTGTTGGCCATGCCGCCGCCGATCACGAGGCTGTCGACGCGGGTCACGAGGTTGCCCAGCAGGTCGAGCTTGGTCGACACCTTGGCGCCGCCCACCACGGCCATCACCGGGCGCGCGGGGTCGCCCAAGGCCGCCTCGAGCGCCTGCAACTCGGCCTGCATCAACCGTCCCGCGCAGGCCGGCAGCAGATGCGCCAGCACCGTGGTCGAGGCATGCGCGCGATGCGCCGCCGAAAACGCGTCGTTGCAATAGACGTCGCCGAGGCTGGCCAGCCGCCGCGCGAAGTCTTCGTCGCCGGCCTCTTCGCCGGGGTGGAAGCGGATGTTCTCCAGCAGCAGCACCTCGGCCGCGCGCGCCTCTTCGGTGGGGTGTTCGGCGCCCTCCAGCGTCTCGATGAACTGCACCTTGCGCCCGAGGGCCTGTTCCAGCGCGGGCACGGTCACGCGCAGCGACATCTCGGGGACCACGCGGCCCTTCGGCCGGTCGAAATGCGCGATCAGGATCGGCTTGCCGCCTTTGGCGAGGATATCCTCGACGGTCGGCACGATGCGGTCGATCCGGGTGGCGTCGGTCACCTGGCCGCCGCTGACCGGCACGTTGATGTCGACGCGCACCAGCACGCGCTTGCCTGCGAGATCCATGTCGTCGAGGGTTTTCCAACTCATGCCGGGCGGTCCTTTCGATATCTGCGGTCGCGGGGGTTGTGGCGCGCGGGGCGCGGCCGGTCAAGCTGCGCTTGGCAAGCGGGCGCGTTCGGCTTAGTTAACGGATATATCCCACCGCGAAGGAGCCGGAGATGGCCGAGATCAAGGACCCCGAAAACACCATCCTGATGGAGCTGAAAGGCGGCACCGTCGCGATAGAGCTTCTGCCCGACATCGCGCCCGACCATTGCGCCCGGATGAAGGAGCTGGCCCGCGCCGGGCAGTACGACAATGTTGCCTTCCACCGGGTGATCGAGGGGTTCATGGCGCAGACCGGCGACGTGCAGCACGCCAACATGGAAGACGGCTACAACCCGCGCATGGCCGGCACCGGCAGCAGCGACCTGCCCGATCTGAAGGCGGAGTTCTCGAAGATCCCGCATGATCGCGGCACGCTGGGCGCGGCCCGCAGCCAGAACCCCAACAGCGCCAATTCGCAGTTCTTCATCAGCTTCAAGGACAACCATTTCCTCAACGGGCAATACACCGTCTACGGAAGGGTGATCGCAGGCATGGAGCATGTCGATGCCCTCACCCGCGGCGAGCCGCCGGCGAGCCCCGACCGGATGATCAGCGTGAAGGTGGCAGCAGATGCGTGAATTTGTCCTTGCCCTGACGACGGTTGCAGCCCTCGGCGCGGTTCCCGTCCACGCCACCGGGATCGAGATCGAGGTGGCCGGCAAGGCCGACGGCACCGTGACCATCGACCTCTTCGAGGAGATCGCGCCGGATCACGTGGAGCGGATCACGACGCTGGCCGAGACAGGCGCCTATGACGGCGTGGTCTTTCACCGGGTGATCGACGGCTTCATGGCGCAGACCGGCGACGTGCAGTTCGGCAAGATCGACGAGGGCGACATGCGTCGCGCCGGGATGGGCGGCAGCGACCGCCCCGATCTCGAGGCGGAATTTTCCGACAGGCCGTTCCGGCGCGGCACGGTCGGGATGGCGCGCTCGCAGGATCCCGATTCAGCTAATTCGCAGTTCTTCATCATGTTCGCGCCCGGCGATTTCCTCAACGGCCAGTACACGGTCGTGGGCGAGGTCACGGACGGCATGGACGTGGTCGACGCCATCAAGCGCGGGCAGGGCCAGAACGGCGCGGTCGTGGGGCGGCCCGATGTGATGGAAAAGGTCGCGGTGATCGACTGATCGTGTCGGTGGCCGATCCCGGGGATCTTGTGCCCGCACCGCTTGCCGAGGGGCTGTGGGAGGTGACGGGCGCGACCGTGCCGTGGCGCATGGGCGTGCCGGTGCCGCTGCGCACGGTGGTGGCGGTGCTGCCCTCGGGGCAGGTATGGGTGCATGCGCCGGGGCCGCTGACGCCCGACCTGCGCGCATGGCTGGACGGGCATGGGACGGTCGCGCATATCGTGCGGCCGCACGCGCCCGATCTCGCATGGATGGAGGACTGGCGCGCCGCGTACCCCGCCGCGCGGATCTGGCACGGCGCCGAGATGCGCAGCGCGTCATGGGCGCGCCAGATCAAGCCGCTGATCCTGGAAGGCGTGCAGACCGAGGCCGTGTTCTTGCACCAGGCCAGCCGCTCGGTCATTCTGTCGCGGCTCATGATGGCGATCGACACCGGCCCGCTGCCGGCCTGGGCGCGGCCGCTGATCTGGCTCGCGGGGCTCGACGACAGCGACGGCAAGCCGCCGATCGGGCTTTCGCCGCGGCTTGGCGGGCGCAAGGCTGTGGGCGACGTGGTCGAGCAGATTCTCGACTGGGGCCCCGAGCGGCTGATCCTGACGCATGGCCGGTGCTACGGCATCGATGCGGGCGGCGAGATGACCCGCGCCTTCCGCCGCCTGATGCGCGAGCGTCTGTGGGATCGCGCGCTGGCGGAAGGCAAGCGCGGCTGACAGCATCGATTGCGGATCCCTTGGCACCGCACGGTGCGTTCATGCCATGACAACCCTTCTGACGCGATGCTCTGGCCCGTGATCCTCGCCGGACCCGGCCGGGGGCGTTCAGAAACAGGAGCTGTCATGAATCCTTTCGAAAACCGTATCCAGGCGCTGTCCGGTCCGGCCTCCGATGCCCTGCCGGTCATCCCCGACGACGCTGCCGATCTGCCGCATGTCGCCATCGGCCTCTACGTCGAGACCGGCGGCACGGTCAGCATCCAGACCGTGACCGGGGCGACGCGCAGCATCGCGGTCGCCGATTTCTCGGTGATGCCCATCGGCGTGCGCCGCGTGAACGCGACCGGGACCAGCGCCAGCGGCATCCACGCATTGGTCCTGGCATGAAGATCGTCGCGGATATCTCGACGACGTCGCGGTTTCTCGGCCCGCGCGGCCCGGTCACGCCGGTGGTGATCACCGCCGCGGTGCCGCCCGCGCTGGGCGCGTTGCGCGACGGCGACAGCGTGCAGGACGCGCTGTCACAAGGCGCGCTCGATCCGGACAATTACGCGTCGGTGGCGGGTGCGATCGCCACGGTTGACGCCGATGTCACGATCAACGGTGCGGCCGGCGCGGTGACCGACGGCGTGGTCTTTTCGGATGTCGTCTCGGTCGCGGTGACGGTGGCGGATGTGGCGGGCAATGCCCGCATCTTCGGCGCGGGCACGCGGACCGTGCAGGGCCTCGCCCCCGCCGCGCTGAGAGCCCCGTCGATCGCCGGCAGCCCGGCGCCGGGCAGCACCGTGACCTTGACGCGGGGCTCCTATTCCGGCTCGCCCGCGCCAGTGCTGACCGGCACGCTGAGGCTGGACGGCGAGGACGTGACGGCGGATCTGTCGGGTCTGGATTACGTCCTTCCCGACGACGCCGCGCCCGGCGCCGTGCTGGCCTATGACGAGACCGCCTCCAATGGCTTCGCCCCCGAGGCGCAGCAGAGCGTCAGCGTCAGCGTGGTCGCCGCCGCGACCGGGCTGCTCGACAGCTATCCCGGGGCGGCCGGGGCGTGGTCGCTGCGCAAGCTGGCCGGCGCCACGACGGACGTGGTGCGCGTGCGCCGCGGCAGCGACGGGGCCGAGGCGAATTTCACCGCCGAAGAGGTGGCCGGCGGCACCCTCGCGGCTTGGGTCGGGGCAGGCAATGACGGCTTCGTGGTGACCCTCTTCGATCAGAGCGGCAATGCAAGACACGCGACGCAGGCCACGGCCTCGGAACAGCCGCGGGTGGTGATTTCCGGTGCGCTGGTCACGAAGAACGGGCGCCCTGCGACGGATGTCGCGGCCGGCAATGCGCTGACCGTGTCGGGGCTGTCGCTGGAAGAGACCACGTCGATCTTCACCGCCACCGAAAACGCGACGCAGACCAGCGGCGGATCCATCCATCGGTCGATCCTCGCGGGGCGGACAGAGGATGTCTACCAGTCCAACGGGCGCGGTTACGGTCTGGGCGTCTCGAGGGGCGGGGCCAGTGCGGTCATTTTCAAGATGCCCGAGAACAGTTCCACCGCGAACGCGATCGGGTTCACCTTTCCCGAAAACGGCGCCCTGTTCCTGTTGACCGCCCTGGCGCAGAACGGGTCGGGGTCGCTGCGGGTGAATGCCGCGACGCCCGAGACGGGAAGCTACACGCCGCGGACCGGCAACTTCCTGACCGAGTATCAGCTGTTCAAGGATTCCAATAACGCGGACCGCAAATACAGAGGCCGCTTTGCCGAGCTGATCGCCTACAACTCGGATCAATCCGCGACTCGCGCCACGATCGAGCAGGCCATCGCGGACCATTACGGGATCACGCTGAGCTGACGGGCGCCTTGCCGGACTGTGCCGCGCGGCCCCGGTCGGGCCGCGCGTTCGGTGTCACCAGTTCGTGGGGCCCTTGCCGGCGAAGCGCTGGGTCAGGAAATCCATGAAGGCGCGGACCTTGGGCTGGGTGAACCGGCCCTGCGGATGGACCGCGTAGATCCCATGAACCTCCATCGGCAGATCGGGGATCGCATCCTCGACCAGCCCCTCGGCCATGGCATTCGTGTAAAGGAACGATGGCAGGTAGGCGATGCCCAGTCCCGAGATCGCGGCGTTGAGCAGCGATTGCCCGTCATTCACGCTGAGCCCGCCGGCGGTGCGCACCTGCCGTTTTTCGCCCGACGGTGCGGTCAGCCGCCACACGGCGTTGCCGGCTTGGCTGGAATAATGCAGCAGGCGGTGCTCGTTGAGATCGTCGATCCGCATGGGCCGACCATATTTCTGGAAATAGGCGGGGCTGGCGACCATCCGCTTGGTGGTCTCGGCCAGCTTGCGCGCGTTGAGCGTGGCATCATCGACATCGCCGATGCGGATCGCCATGTCGAAGCCTTCCGAGGCCAGCTCGACGAAGCGGTTGTTCAGGACGATGCTCAGCGTGATGTCGGGAAACTCGTCGAGGAACGGCCCGATGACCGAACTGAGATGATGCACGCCGAAATCCGTGGCGACCGAGACGCGCAGCAGCCCCGCGGGATCCGACCGCAGCGAACTCACCAGCGCATCCGCCTCGCCCGCGTCGTTGAGCACCCTCAGCGCCCGGTCGTAATAGGCGAGGCCGATCTCGGTCGGGTTGACGCGTCGTGTCGTGCGGTTGAGCAGCCGCGTGCCCAGCCGGGCCTCGAGCGCCGAAATGTGTTTGGATACAGCGGATTTCGAGATCCCCATCTTGCGGGCCGCATCGGTGAATCCACCCTGGTCCACCACCGTCGCGAATGCTTCCATTTCCGTCAGGCGATCCATAACTCTTTCCCCGTATACTCAACAGCATCTATGATTGCTTTGTGATTGTGTCGAAACTAGGGTCAGGATGGGACAATGTCACGATTTTTTGTGGATTGTCAGTAATTTAGCAACCATAAGAGGAGCGTAGTTAAACCCCTGATTGCCGAGTTAAACTTTTGATTGTCGTTTGTTGAATGGTACAAACTATAGGTGCAAAAACGCTGAACAAATCCGGGAGGACCACATCATGAAACGAGTCACTGCAATCCTTGCCGCCGGCCTGCTGGCGCTCGCCGCGCCGGTGCTGGCCGGCGACACGCCCGCGCCCGAGGGGGCCGAGGTGCATTTCGTCAACCTGTCGGAAGGCGACACCGTCGAAAGCCCGGTCACCGTGATCTTCGGGCTGAAGGGCATGGGCGTCGCCCCCGCCGGCACGGATGTCAATGCGACCGGCCATCACCACCTGCTTGTCGACCGGCCGCCGCTTGGCGAGGGGCCGAACGGCGAAGAGGAACTGAACACCAGCCTGCCGGCGGACGAACACCACCGCCATTTCGGCGGTGGTCAGACGCAGACCACGCTCGAGCTGGAGCCGGGCCCGCACACGCTGCAACTGGTTCTTGCGGATCACAATCACGTGCCGCACGATCCGCCGGTCACGTCGGACCGGATCAGCATCGCGGTGAAGTGACCGCTCAGAGCGTCGCGGCCAGCCGCGTACCCTGATCGATGGCGCGTTTCGCGTCCAGCTCGGCGGCGACATCCGCGCCGCCGATCACGTGTACCGAGACGCCGCGCGCCTCCAGCGCGTCGGCGAGGCTGCGTTCGCTGAGTTGCCCGGCGCAGAGGACAACCGTGTCGGCGGCGATCAGCGTCGGGTTGTCGCGCGCCTCGCCGAAGGTCACGTGCAGCCCCTCCGCATCAATGCGCTCGTAATTGACGCCGCTGACCATCTCGACGCCCTTCATCCGCAGCGCCGCGCGATGCACCCAGCCGGTAGTCTTGCCCAGCCGCTTGCCCGGACGCTCGGCCTTGCGCTGCAGCATCGTGACGGCCCGCGCGGGGGGGCTGGGCTGCGGGCCGTCCGTCGCCAGCCCGCCGCGAGTGCGCGCGGGATCGCCGACGCCCCATTCCCGGCGCCACAGATCGATATCCTCGGTCGGGCTTTCGCCCGCGTGCACGAGGAATTCCGACACGTCGAAACCGATCCCGCCGGCGCCCACCACAGCGACCCGCCGCCCGACCGGGGCATGTCCGCGCAGCACGTCGATATAGCTGAGGACATTGGGCCCGTCCTGCCCCGGGATGCCGGGATCGCGCGGGATCACGCCGGTGGCGACGATCACCTCGTCATGGTCCGACAGATCCCCTGCGCGCACCTCGCGGCCCAGCCGGACGGCGACGCCGGTCTCGCGCAGCATCACCTCGTACCAGTCGACCAGCCCGTGAAATTCCTCCTTGCCGGGGATCACCCGCGCCATGTTGAGCTGCCCGCCGATCCTGTCGGCGCGGTCGTAAAGCGTCACGCGGTGGCCGCGCCCGGCCGCGGTGATCGCCGCCGACAGCCCCGCCGGCCCGGCGCCCACCACCGCGATGCGGCGCGGCCGCGCGGCCGGTGCGATCACCAGCTCGGTCTCGTGGCAGGCCTGCGGGTTGACGAGGCAGGAGCTGAGCTTGCCCGAGAAGGTGTGATCGAGACAGGCCTGGTTGCAGGCGATGCAGGGCGCGATGGTGTCGCTGCGCCCCTCGGCGGCCTTCTTGACGAAGTCCGCATCGGCTAGGAACGGTCGCGCCATCGACACCATGTCGGCCACCCCGCGCGCCAGCAGATCCTCGGCCATCTCGGGCGTGTTGATCCGGTTCGAGGTGATCACGGGGATGCCCACCTTGCCCATCAGCTTTTCCGTCACCCAGGCGAAACCCGCGCGCGGCACGCTGGTGACGATGGTGGGCACCCGCGCCTCGTGCCAGCCGATACCGGTATTGAGGATCGTGGCACCCGCGGCCTCGACCGCCTTTGCCAGTTGCACCACCTCGTCATGGGTGCTGCCCTCGGGGATCAGGTCGATCATCGAGATGCGGTAGACCAGGATGAAATCGGGGCCCACCGCGTCGCGCACCCGGCGCACGACCTCGACGGGCAGGCGCATCCGGTTCTCGTAAGACCCGCCCCAGCGGTCGCTGCGCTTGTTGGTATGGGTCACCAGGAACTGGTTGAGCAGGTATCCCTCGGACCCCATGATCTCGACCCCGTCATAGCCCGCCTCGCGCGCGCGGGTGGCGGCGGTGACGATATCGGCGATCTGTTTCTCGATCCCGGCCTCGTCGAGTTCCTTGGGCGTGAAGGGCGAGATCGGCGACTTGATTGGCGAGGGCGCGACGCATTCCTTGCCGTAGGCGTAGCGCCCGGCATGCAGGATCTGCATCGCGATGCGTCCGCCCGCGTCGTGGACACGGTCGGTGACATGCCGGTGATTGTCGATATCCTCGGGGGTATAAAGCCCCGCCGCGCCGGGAAACACGCCGCCCTCGGGGTTGGGAGCCATGCCGCCGGTGATCATCAGCCCGACATCGGCGCGGGCCCGCGCGGCGTAGAATTCCGCCACCCGGTCCCAGTCGCGGGTTTCCTCCAGCCCGGTATGCATGGAGCCCATGATCACCCGGTTCTTCAGCGTGACATGCCCCAGGTCGATAGGGGAAAGCATATGCGGATAGGCGGACATGGCGGGCGGACCTTTCCTCGACGGGCTCTGTCAAAGGCACTGATGCCGCGTCCGGGGGCGGATGTCACCCCGGAACGCGGCGTCAGGACGCCCGCCCGCTCAGCGCGTGGTCTCGGTCAGGCGGCGCTTGACATAGGACGACACCGTCTCGATCAGCCCGTCCATGTAGGGCGGCTGGAAGAAGTGATCGGCGCCCGACACCTCTTCATGTGTGATGGTGATGCCGTGCTGTTCGTGCAGCTTGCCGACCAGCGAGGCGGTGTCGGCGGGCGGGGCGACGCGGTCATGCGTGCCGTTGATCACCAGCCCCGAGGCCGGGCAGGGCGCGAGAAAGCTGAAATCGTACAGGTTCGCGGGCGGCGAGACCGAGATGAAGCCGGTGATCTCGGGCCGGCGCATCAGAAGCTGCATGCCGATCCACGCGCCGAAGGAAAACCCCGCGACCCAGCAATGCTTTGAATTGTTGTTCATCGATTGCAGGTAGTCCAGCGCCGCGGCCGCATCGCTCAGCTCGCCGACGCCCTGGTCGTATTCCCCCTGGCTGCGCCCGACGCCGCGGAAATTGAAGCGCAGAACCGTAAAGCCCATGTTGTAGAAGGCGTAATGCAGGTTGTAGACGACCTTGTTGTTCATCGTGCCGCCGAATTGCGGATGCGGGTGCAGCACGACGGCGATCGGCGCGTCCTTTTCCTTCTGCGGATGGTAGCGGCCTTCGAGACGGCCCTCGGGGCCGGGAAAGATTACCTCGGGCATGTGTTCCCTTTGTGCATGGTCCCGGGCAGGCGCATCGTTGTTGACGGGGCTGCCCGAACACCTTAGAACTCTTCTAAATCGTGATCGGTGTCGGTTCGGATCCACGCGAGATAAGCGCTGGTGCCGGCAAGGTCAATCTGTGCGCGCGGGGAGAAGGCGATGAAACTCAGCACCAAGGGCCGGTACGCAATGGTGGCGCTGGTGGATATCGCGCTGCAGCCCGAGGGCGAGGTCGTCACCTTAGGCGAGGTGTCGCGGCGGCAGGACATCTCGCTGCCCTATCTCGAGCAGCTTTTCGTCAAGCTGCGCCGCGCCGGGCTGGTGACATCGGTGCGCGGGCCGGGGGGCGGCTACCGCCTGGCGCGCCCCGCCACCGAGATCCGCGCCGCCGACGTGCTGTCGGCGGTCGACGAGACGGTGGACGCGTTGCACAAGGGCGCCGGCGCCTCGGGCGGGGCGAGCGGCTCGCGCGCGCAATCGATGACCAACCGGCTGTGGGAAGGCCTCAGCGCGCAGGTCTACGTGTTCCTGCACCAGACCCGGCTGAGCGACGTGGTGGGCAATTCGCTGGCCCCGTGCCCGGCAGTGCCGCATCTCTTCTCGGTGGTGGACGAGGATTGAGCGGGGGCCGCACCCCACACCGCAGGGATAGTCCAGACCGGAAGACACGGCAGGCATGACACGGATTTATCTTGATCACAACGCGACGACGCCGCTGCGCCCCCAGGCGCGGGACGCGATGATCGCGGCGATGGACCTCGTCGGCAACCCGTCGAGCGTGCATGCCGAGGGACGCGCCGCCAAGGGCGTGATCGAGCGGGCCCGCGCGCAGGTCGCCGCCGCCCTCGGGGCCGAAGGGGCGGACGTGATCTTCACCTCGGGGGCCACCGAAAGCGCGGCACTTGCCTGTGCGGGGCGCGACCTGCTGGGTTCGGGCGTCGAGCATGACGCGGTGCGGTCGTGGATCCACGAGGACCTGCCCGTCGATGCGGATGGCCGCGTGCGCATCGACGATCCCGCCCGGTCGGCGCTGCAACTGGCGAACTCGGAAACCGGCGTGGTGCAGGACCTGCCCGACGGGCTGGCGGTCAGCGACATGACGCAAGCGTTCGGCAAGCTGCCCGTCGCCTTCAACTGGTCGGGCGCACAGATGGCGCTCGTGTCGGCGCACAAGCTGGGCGGGCCGAAGGGCATCGGCGCGCTGGTGGTGCGGCGCGGCACCGATCTCGCCGCGCAGATCCGCGGCGGCGGGCAGGAAATGGGCCGCCGCGCGGGCACCGAGAACGTCATCGGCATCGCCGGATTCGGTGCTGCGGCCGAGGCCGCGTCGCGCGATCTGGCGGGTGGCGTCTGGGACCGGGTGGAAAAACTTAGAAACATTCTAGAAAATATCATTGCAGGGGGGGCAAAAGAGATTAATTTTGTCGGGCAAGGAACACGGCGCCTGCCCAACACCTCCTGCTTCATCGCGGAAGGCTGGAAGGGCGAGACGCAAGTGATGGCGATGGACCTCGCAGGCTTCGCCGTCTCGGCCGGCAGCGCCTGTTCCAGCGGCAAGATCCGGCAAAGCCGGGTCCTGCGCGCGATGGGATATGACCCGGCACAGGCGGGTGCGGCACTGCGCGTGTCGCTGGGGCCGCAGGTGACCGAGGACGAGATCATGCGCTTTGCCGAAGGCTGGCTCGCGCGCAGGTGCAAATATCGGGCCCGCACGGCCTGAAAGGAAGGGAGAACGATCATGACGGCTCTGGACGAAGGTCAGGTCAAGGAAGGTGTCGATACCGAAACGGTCGATGCGGTGCGCAAGATGGGCGGCACCTACAAGCACGGCTGGGAAACCGACATCGAGATGGACTACGCGCCGAAGGGGCTGAACGAGGATATCGTCCGCCTGATCTCGGCCAAGAACAACGAGCCCGAGTGGCTGACCGAATGGCGGCTGGCCGCCTATCGGCGCTGGACGCAGATGACCGAACCCGACTGGGCGATGGTCAACTACCCGCCCATCGACTACCAGGAGCAGTATTATTACGCCAAGCCCAAGTCGATGTCCGAAAAGCCCAAGTCGCTGGACGATGTCGACCCCAAGCTGCTGGAAACCTACGCGAAGCTCGGCATTCCGCTGAAAGAGCAGATGGTACTGGCCGGTGTCGAGGGCGCCGATGCGGCGCCCGCCGATGCCGAGCCCGAGAAGCGCAAGGTCGCCGTGGACGCGGTCTTCGACAGCGTCAGCGTGGGCACCACCTTCAAGTACGAGCTTGCCAAGGCGGGCGTGATCTTCTGCTCGATCTCCGAGGCGGTGCAGGAGCATCCCGAACTGGTGAAGAAATACCTCGGCTCGGTCATCCCCAATGCCGACAACATCTTCGCCACGCTGAACGCGGCGGTCTTCACCGACGGGTCGTTCGTCTACATCCCGCCCGGCGTGCGCTGCCCGATGGAGCTGAGCACCTATTTCCGGATCAATGCCGAGAATACGGGCCAGTTCGAGCGGACGCTGATCATCGCCGACAAGGGCTCTTACGTCAGCTACCTCGAAGGCTGCACCGCGCCGCAGCGCGACACGCACCAGCTGCACGCGGCCTGTGTCGAGCTGATCGCGCTCGACGATGCCGAGATCAAGTATTCGACCGTGCAGAACTGGTATCCCGGCGACGAGAACGGCAAGGGCGGCATCTACAACTTCGTGACCAAGCGCGCGGATTGCCGCGGCGACCGCTCGAAGGTGATGTGGACGCAGGTCGAGACGGGCTCGGCGGTGACGTGGAAATATCCCAGCTGCATCCTGCGCGGCGATGACAGCCAGGGCGAGTTCTACTCGATCGCCATCGCCAACAACTGGCAGCAGGCCGATACCGGCACCAAGATGACGCATCTGGGCAAGAACACCCGCTCGCGGATCGTCTCGAAGGGGATCAGCGCGGGGCACGCCCAGAACACCTATCGCGGTCTGGTGTCGATGCACCCGAAGGCCAAGAACAGCCGCAACTTCACGCAATGCGACAGCCTGCTGATCGGCGGGACCTGCGGCGCGCACACCGTTCCTTATATCGAGGTCAAGAACAATTCCTCGCAGGCCGAGCACGAGGCGACCACGTCCAAGGTCGATGACGACCAGATGTTCTACTGCCGCTCGCGCGGCATGTCCGAGGAAGAGGCCGTGGCGCTGGTGGTCAATGGCTTCTGCAAGGACGTGCTGCAGGCGCTGCCGATGGAATTCGCGATGGAGGCACAGCAGCTCGTCGCGATCTCGCTGGAAGGCAGCGTCGGCTGATGAGCGGGCAGGGGATCGCGAACGGCTCGCCCCGCATGGCGATCGCGTGGCTCACGCGGTTCCCCCCGCGCCTCTGGCGCGAGGGGCGGCGGCTGGGGCTGCTGATCCTCGGGCATTTCATGGTGTTCGCGCTGGCCATCGGCCATGACGAGATCGTGGCGGAATGCGTCGCCGAAGAGTTGATCGCGGCCCGCCATGCCGAGACCGCTGAAATGGTGGTGGCTTTCGGGCTGTTTCTCGTCTGGACCGCGCTGACCGTCGCCATCGTGCGCATGGTCGACGCGGCCCGCTCCGGCGCCGGTGCGGCGTGATGCCGGCGCATCCGCCCCGGGCCCGCGCAGGCTGACATGACCGAAGGCGATCTCCTGACGCGGCCGGAGCTGACCCTGCCCGCCGCCGAGGCCGCGCATCTGGCCCAAGCGTACGGCGCGGCGGACGTGATCCTCGAATACGGGGCCGGCGGGTCGACCGTGTTGGCCGCCGAGATGCCGGACAAACGGATCCTCTCGGTCGAGAGCGATCCGGACTGGGCGGCGATGATGCGCGACTGGTTCGCGCAGAACCCGCCGGCCGCCGGCACGCAGGCAGAGGTGATCTGGTCCGATATCGGGCCGGTGAAAGAGTGGGGCTTCCCGCGCGGCAAGCACGGCGCGCAGCGCTACGCGCGCTATCCGTTGGCCGTCTGGGGCCGCGCGGATTTCGTGCAGCCCGACGTGGTGCTGGTCGATGGCCGGTTCCGCACAGGATGCGCGATGGCCACCGCGCTGCGCACGACACGGCCGGTGACGCTGCTGTTCGACGATTACGTGCCGCGCCGGCACTATCACCGGGTCGAGGACTTTCTCGGCCCGCCGCGCAAGACGATCGGGCGGATGGCCGAATTCGGGGTGACGCCCGTGACCCTGCGGCCCGAGGCCCTGCTCACGATCATAGAGATGATGACGCGGCCCTGAGGCCGTGCGAAGTTTAACGGAAGGACAAGAAACATGTTGGATATCAAGAACCTGCACGTCGAACTTGAAGACGAGGAGCTGGCGATCCTCAAGGGCGTGGACCTCAATGTCGAGGCTGGCAAGGTGCACGCGATCATGGGGCCCAACGGCTCGGGCAAGTCGACGCTCAGCTACGTGCTGTCGGGGCGCGAGGGCTACAAGGTGACGCAAGGCTCGGCGACGCTCGGCGATGTCGATCTGCTGGAGCTCGAGCCCGAGGAGCGCGCCGCGGCGGGGTTGTTCCTGGCGTTTCAATATCCCGTGGAAATCCCCGGCGTCGGCAACATGACCTTCATGCGCACCGCGGTGAACGCGCAGCGCAAGGCCCGCGGGCAGGAAGAGATGAGCGCCGCGGACTTCCTCAAGGCCGTGCGCGAGAAGGCCAAGACCCTCAACATCGACGCCGATATGCTGAAACGCCCGGTCAATGTCGGCTTTTCGGGCGGCGAGAAGAAGCGCAACGAGATCCTGCAGATGGCGATGCTGGCGCCAAAGATGTGCATCCTCGACGAGACCGATTCGGGCCTCGACGTGGACGCGATGAAACTGGTGGCGAAAGGCGTGAACGCGCTGCGCGAAGAGGGCCGCGGCTTTCTGGTGATCACCCATTATCAGCGCCTGCTCGACCACATCGTGCCGGACGTCGTGCACATCATGTCCGACGGCCGCATCATCAAGACCGGCGGCCCGGAACTGGCGCAGGAGGTCGAGCGTGACGGCTACGAGAACCTGAAATCGGAGGTGGCGTGATGGCGGCCCCGCAAGCAAAACCGACCGTGACCGAGGCGCGGCTCGACGGCGTGACGCTGCCGACGGGCGCCGCGTGGATCACATCGCTGCGCGAGGCCGCGCTGGCGCGGGTGCGCGCGGCGGGCCTGCCGGGCCGGCGTGACGAGTACTGGAAATTCACCCGTCCCGAGAGCCTGACCACGCCGGAGCCCACCCGCGCCGCGATCCACGATTCCGGGGCCGAGCCCACGCTTTTCGGCGACATGGACCGGCTGACGCTGGTCTTCGTGGACGGCGTGTTCGACGCGGGCCAAAGCGATGCCGCGGCGCTCGACGCGGTGACGATCGAGCGTCTGTCCGAGGCCGGGCGCGCCGACATCCACTGGGCGCGCGACCTCTACGGCACGCTCGAGGAACGCGCGCAGACGCCGGTGCCGCGCCCGCTGGCCACGCTCAACACCGCGCTGGCCGAGGAGGGCGTGCTGATCCATGTCACCGGCAAGGCCGCCAAACCCGTCCACATCGTCAACTTGCAGGGCTCCGAGACGTCGGACGCGATGCTCCACCATGTCGTGAAACTCGATGCGGGTGCGTCCCTGACCGTGCTGGAAAACGGCCCCGGCGGCGCGCGCTACAACACGGTGATGGAGGTCGACGTCGCCGACGGCGCCACCTTCCACCACGTCCGCGCGCAGGGCCGCGACCACGAGCGCCGCGCGGCGACGCATGTCTTCGCGCGGCTCGGGTCCGAAAGCGTGTTCAAGTCCTTCACCCTGACCGCCAACGGCGTGATGACGCGCAACGAATGCGTGATCGAGTTCACCGGCGACGACGCCACCGCGCATGTCGCGGGGGCGGCCCTCGGCGATGGCGACGTGCATCACGACGACACGGTGTTCATCACCCATGATGCCGAACGCTGCGAAAGTCGGCAGGTCTTCAAGAAGGTGCTGCACAACGGCGCGACCGGCGTCTTCCAGGGCAAGATCCTGGTCAAGGCGGACGCGCAGAAGACCGACGGCTACCAGATCAGCCAGTCGCTGCTGCTCGACGAGGACAGCCAGTTCCTCGCCAAGCCGGAACTCGAGATCTACGCCGACGACGTCGCCTGTTCGCACGGCTCCACCTCGGGGGCGATCGACGAGGACGCGCTTTACTACATGCGCGCGCGCGGCATCCCGAGGCCGCTGGCGGAGAACCTGCTGACGCTGTCGTTCCTCGCCCAGGCGGTCGAGGAGATCGAGGACGAGGGCCTGCGCGACGAGATCACCGGGCGGCTCGCGCTCTGGCTGGAGCACGAGCGCGGCTGATGCCGGTCACGCGCGATATCGTCGCCACCTATCGCGGGCCGCGCCGGGTGGTGCGGCGCCTGTTGTCGATGGGCGTGCGCGAGGATCGCGCGCTGGTGATCCTGATCGGCGCGTGCATCCTGGTCTTCGTCGCGCAATGGCCGCGCCTCGCGCGCGAGGCGCATCTGTCGGGCGACGCGCTCAACCCGCTTCTGGGCGCGGCGCTGCTGGCGTGGCTTTTCATCGCACCCCTGCTGCTCTATGCGCTGGCGCTTCTCAGCCACGGGATCGCCCGGCTGACCGGCGGGCGCGGCAGCGCCTACGGCGCGCGGCTGGCGCTGTTCTGGGCGTTTCTCGCGGCCAGCCCGCTGATCCTGCTGCACGGGCTGGTGGCGGGGTTCGTCGGGCCGGGTCCGGGCCTGCAACTGGTGGGCCTCATCTGGTGTGGTGTTTTCGGCTGGTTCTGGCTATCGGGGCTTTACGAGGCGGAATGGAGCCGAGAATGACGCGTGACGACGTAATCGGGCTGCTGCGGCAGACCCTCTTTCAGCCGCACGACGCGGCGCGTGTGCTGATCGGCATGCGCCTGCAGACCGACATCCTGTGGACGGGGCTGGCGCTGCTGGCGATCCTCAACGCCATCGTCTACACGATGTCGGCCCAGCTCGGCCCGTCGGGCGACGCGTCTGGGGCGCTGATGCCGGCGGCCTTCCAGGCGCCGATCCTGTTTGCGATATTGCTGTTCGGCGCCTTGGCGCTGACGGTGATCGCGCTTTATTACGTGGGGCAGGGGCTGGGGGGTGAAGCGGCGTTCGCCGACATCCTCGTCCTGCTGACATGGCTGCAGGTGTTGCGCCTGCTGGTACAGGCCGCGGTGCTGGTGCTGGCGCTCGGGGTGCCGGCGCTGGCGGCGATCGCGGTGATCGTCGCGGCGGTCTGGGGGGTCTGGATCCTGGTCAGCTTCATCGACGCCGCGCACCGGTTCGAGAGCCGGTTCAAGGCGGCGGGGGTGGTCGTGCTGTCCTTCGTGGCCATGGCGATCGGGCTCAGCACGCTGCTCAGTCTTGTCGGAATGGTCGCAATGAGAGGGGGCTGAAATGCTCGACGTCGAAAAGATACGTGCCGATTTCCCGATCCTGTCGCGCGAGGTGAACGGCAAGCCTCTCGTCTATCTCGACAACGGGGCCTCGGCGCAGAAACCGCAGGTGGTGATCGACGCGGTCACCCACACGTATACGCATGAATATGCCAACGTGCATCGCGGGCTGCATTACCTCAGCAATATCGCGACCGAGAAATACGAGAGCGTGCGCGGCACCGTGGCGCGTTTCCTCGGGGTCGCGGACGAGCGCCAGATCATCCTCAATTCCGGCACCACCGAGGGCATCAATATGGTCGCCCATGGCTGGGCCATGCCGCGGATGGAGGCCGGCGACGAGATCCTGCTGTCGGTGATGGAGCATCACGCGAATATCGTGCCGTGGCATTTCCTGCGCGAGCGGCAGGGCGTCGTGCTGAAATGGGTGGATGTCGATTCGCGCGGGTATCTCGATCCGCAGAAGATCCTCGACGCGATCACCCCGCGCACGAAACTGATCGCGATCACCCACCTGTCCAACGTTCTGGGCACCAAGGTCGACGTCAAGGCGATCTGCGAGGGCGCCCGCGCGCGCGGCGTGCCGGTGCTCGTGGATGGCAGCCAGGCGGCGGTGCACCTGCCCGTCGATATCGACGATATCGGCTGCGATTTCTACGCCGTCACCGGGCACAAGCTTTACGGGCCCTCGGGATCGGGCGCGATCTTCGTGCACCGCGACCGGCTGGCCGAGATGCGGCCCTTCATCGGCGGCGGCGACATGATCCGCGAGGTCACCAAGGACGAGGTGATCTACAACGACGCGCCGATGAAGTTCGAGGCCGGCACCCCCGGCATCGTGCAGATCATCGGGCTGGGCGTGGCACTCGACTACATGATGGGCATCGGCATGCCCGAGATCGCCGCGCATGAGGACGATCTCAGCCGCTACACGCAGGACCGCCTCGCCGGGCTGAACTGGCTGACCGTGCAGGGCACGGTGCCCGACAAGGCCGCGATCTTCTCGTTCACCATGGACGGGTCGGCGCATGCGCATGACGTCTCGACGATCCTCGACAAGAAGGGGGTCGCGGTGCGCGCCGGCCAGCATTGCTGCGGCCCGCTGATGGAGCATATGGGCACCGCCGCCACCTGCCGCGCGTCCTTCGGGATGTACAACACCCGCGCCGAGGTCGACGCCCTGATCGACGCGCTCGAGCTTGCGCACGACCTTTTCGGCTGATCGCAAGGCGCGGGGCATCGTGATGGCGCGGGCCGGCGAAAAAATATCCGGCCGCGCCCCCGCGGCGCGGCATTCCCGGCTTCACATGCGTACCGATTTCGCGTACACGGCGTACATCCGGTACGCATCCGATGCGGCGCGTGACGGACAGACGAGATCGGGCCGACCCTGCCCAGCCATGGCGGGAACGGCCGGAAAAGGCAGATGACAGGGTCCCATAGCTCAGCTGGATAGAGTGTTCGCCTCCGAAGCGAAAGGTCGCAGGTTCGAATCCTGCTGGGACCACCATTTGCCCCTCGGCCCACATCATCTTGTATTCGGTCCCGCCACGGTCACCGCTTGTAGTACTGCCGCGCCTGCGGGGATTCGGCATGCACGACGCGTCCCCATTCAGCCTTTGTTCACGCCTTTCCCGCTATGATCGCGTGGATTGTCACGGAACCGAAAAGGCTTGCCCATGGGTGCACCACCGGCACGGATCGACGCCCCCGCGCGACGCTCGGCGTCCGCGCATCTCAACCGCGCCCAGAAGGCCGCGATCATCGTCCGCTTCCTTCTGAACGAGGGCACGGACGTCCCCCTCACCGATCTGCCCGAGGATCTGCAGGCCCGACTGACCACGCAGATGGGCTCGATGCGCTATGTCGATCGTGGAACGCTCGCCGATGTCGTCGCGGAATTCGCCCATGAACTCGAAGGCATGGGCCTGACCTTTCCGCGCGGCGTGGCCGGGGCGCTCACCGCTCTTGACGGCCGGATCAGCCCGCAAACCGCGATGCGCCTGCGCAAGGAGGCGGGTGTGCGCCAATATGGCGATCCGTGGACCCTGGTGAAGACCGCCGAGCCGGGCGCGCTCCTGCCGATTCTCGAGGGGGAAAGCCCCGAAGTTTCCGCGGTGGTCCTGTCGAAGCTTGAAGTGGCGCGCGCCGCCGATCTGCTGGGGCGCCTGCCGGGGCCCGTGGCACGGCGCATCACCTACGCGATCTCGCAGACCGGTTCGGTCAGCCCCACCGCGGTGGATCGCATCGGGCTGGCATTGGCCGCGCAGCTTCACGACGTGCCCGAAAGCGCGTTCACCACCGGTGCCGTGGAACGCGTGGGCGCGATCCTCAACTCCTCCACCAGCATCACCCGAGACGAGATGATGGAAGGGCTCGAAGAGACGGATCAGGATTTCGCGGCCCTCGTGCGCCGCGCGATCTTCACGTTCGAGCATATCCCCGCGCGGATCAGGCCCGCCGACATTCCCCGCATCGTGCGCGAGGTCGAGCAGCCGGTGCTGGTCAAGGCGCTGTCCGGTGCGCTTGCGGGCGATCTCGCCTCTGCGGCGGAGTACATCCTCGAAAACATGGGAGAGCGGATGGCCGACGCGTTGCGCGAGGAAATCACCGAAACCGGCACCGTGCGGGCACGCGACGCCGATACGGCGATGCGCGAAGTGATCAACGCCATCCGACGGCTCGAGGCGGCCGAGGAGATCACCCTGCAAGAGCAAGAGGACGACGCCGGAGCCGCGTGACGGCGCGTAATGTTCGCGCATCTCGGTTTTCGCGCGAGGCAGAGTGCATCCAATGGCCCCCGGCACGCGCCGCACGGCGCGTCTGCCAAGAACACCGTGTGGCGCAGCCACTCCGCTGGAACAGACCCGGCTCAGCCGTCCTGATCGGCGAGGAATTTCTCGGCATCGAGCGCGGCCATGCAGCCCATCCCGGCGCTGGTCACCGCCTGCCGGTAGAGGTGATCGGTCAGATCGCCGGCGGCGAAAAGCCCGGGGATCGAGGTCCGCGTGCTGCCCGCCTCGACCCGCACGTAATCGCCGTGATGCATCTCGACCTTGCCCTTCACCAGCTCCGACGCAGGCGCGTGGCCGATGGCGATGAACACGCCCTTGCACCGGATCTCGGTGATCTCGCCGGTCTCGACATGCTTCACCCGCACCCCCTCGACGCCCTTGGGGTTGTCGGTGCCGACCACCTCGTCGAGCGTGTGAAACCATAGCGGCTCGATCTTGGGATGGCGGAACAGCCGGTCCTGCAGGATCTTCTCGGCGCGCAGGCTGTCGCGGCGATGGATCAGCGTGACCTTCGAGGCGAAATTCGTCAGGAACAGCGCCTCCTCGACGGCGGTGTTGCCGCCGCCGACCACCACGATTTCCTGACCTCGATAGAAGAACCCGTCGCAGGTCGCGCAGGCCGAGACGCCGAATCCCTTGAACGCGTCTTCCGAGGGCAGGCCCAGCCATTTCGCCCGCGCCCCGGTGGCGAGGATCACGGAATCGGCGGTGTAGACGCGGCCGCTGTCACCTGTGGCCCGGAACGGCCGCGCATCGACATCGAGATCGCTGACGATGTCACCGATCACCTCGCAGCCCATGGCCTTCGCATGCGCCTCCATCCGGACCATCAGGTCGGGGCCCTGCACCTCGGTGTCGCCTGGCCAGTTCTCGACCTCGGTGGTGGTAGTCAACTGCCCGCCCGGCTCGATCCCCTGCACGAGCACGGGATTGAGCATCGCCCGCGCGGCATAGACCGCGGCAGTGTATCCGGCCGGGCCGGACCCGATGATCAGGCATCTGGTGTGAACGGGATCTGTCATGCGTGTCTCCGGCGTTTCTGTCCGCTCACAGATAGGCGACCGCGCCGCGAGAAGAAAGCTGATTGCCCGGTTTTTTATGCGGGCCTGCGGGAACCTGATCACTCCAAAGGGTTCACGCCGTACGCCGTGTCGCCCCGGAAACCGGCCGCAGTCATAATGGCCGCTTCCGGCGCGAGGCACGTTTGCTGTATCCCTCTTTCCGCGCGGGTGTTAGATCCGGGCCAAGCGCAACGGATGGCTGGCTGACCTGAAAATGCCCCGATACCCGGATATCGACCTGCCGGACGACCCCAAGCTGGGTCACAACATCACCCATTTCGCGCGCGCGCTGCGGGCAGCCGGGCTGCCGGTGGGGCCCGGGCAGGTGATCGACGCGGTGCGCGCCGCGGCCGCCGCCGGCTTTACCAGCCGCGAGGATTTCTTCTACGCCCTGCGCGCCTCGCTGGTCACCCGGCCTGAGCATCTGACGGTCTTCGCGCAGATCTTCCGGCTCTACTGGCGCGATCCGCGGTACATGGAGCACATGATGGCGATGATGCTGCCGGCCATTCGCGGCGTGCAGGAGGATCGCGGTGCGCAGGCCGCAGAGAAACGCGCTGCCGAGGCGCTGCTGGACGGCGTGGCGCAGGACGCCCCCGGGATCGAGACCGATGACAGCGACGAGATGCAGATCGACATCGACGCCTCGGCCACCATGTCGACCGAGGAACGCCTGCGCCAGCTGGATTTCGAGCAGATGAGCACCGCCGAGATCGCCGAGGCCAAGCGCATGCTGGCGCGGCTGCGTCTACCCGTGAAACCCTTCGCCTCGCGCCGCGGCATCGCCAGCCCGCAGGGCGCCCGGATCGACATGCGCCGGTCGATGCGCGGCGCGCTGCGGCATGGCGGCGAGATGCGGCGCATCCACCGCAAGGCGCCGCGCGACCGCTGGCCGAACCTGGTGGTGCTGTGCGACATTTCCGGCTCGATGAGCCAGTACAGCCGCATGGTGCTGCATTTCCTGCATGCCGTCGCCAACCAGAAGGGCGCCGGATGGGCGCAGGTGCATGCCTTCACCTTCGGGACGCGGTTGACCAACATCACCCGGCATCTGGCGACCCGCGATGTCGATGCCGCCCTTGCCGCCGCCGGCCGCCAGGCACAGGACTGGGAGGGCGGCACGCGCATCGGCGCCTGTCTGCACGCCTTCAACCGCGACTGGTCGCGCCGGGTGATGGGGCAGGGGGCGGTCGTGCTGCTGATCACCGACGGGCTGGATCGCGACGCCCCCGAGGATCTGGCCCGCGAGATGGAACGCCTGCACCTGTCGTCGCGGCGGCTCTTGTGGCTCAACCCGCTCTTGCGGTGGGAGGGGTTCGCGGCCAAGGCGCAAGGCATCCGCGCGATGCTGCCGCATGTGGATGCGTTCCGCGCCGGCCACTCGATCGCCACGCTCGACGATCTGGCCGACGCGATCTCGCGGCAGGGCGATACCGGCGAAAAGGCGCGGCTGATGGCGGCGATGCAGGGCTGAAAGGAGCATGGTGATGGAACGATTCGACGACACGCCCGAGACGGCCCTCGGCTGGCACCGCGCCGGCAAGGGCGCGGCGCTGGCCACCGTGGTCGAGACATGGGGCAGCGCGCCGCGCCGGGTGGGCAGCCAACTGGCGATCTCGGGCGAGGGCGAGATCGCGGGGTCGGTCTCGGGCGGCTGCGTCGAGGGGGCGGTGGTCGCCGAGGCGCTCGATGCCATCGAGGCCGGCCGCCCCGTGATGCTGGAATACGGCGTGAGCGACGGCGACGCCTTTGCAGTGGGGCTTGCCTGTGGCGGTACCATCCGCGTGCTGGTCGAACCGGTGGGATCGGTCCTGCCCGAGGATCTGCTGGCCGATCTGGTGCTGGCCCGCGAGGGGCGCATCCCCGTGGCCTATGTCACCGGCCTCGACGTGGACCGCAGGCTGGAGCGCGAGGGCCATGCTGACCGCTTCCGCATGGACCGCTCGGGGTTCGAGGCCGACGGCACCACCTTCGTCGCCATCCACAACCCGCCGTTGCGGCTGATCCTGGTAGGCGCGGTGCATATCGCCCAAGCCCTCGTGCCGATGGCGCGGATCGCGGGGTTCGACCCGCTGCTCGTGGATCCCCGCGAAAGCTTCGCGTCCGAGACGCGGTTTCCCGGCGAGACGGTGCTTCATGACTGGCCCGACGAGGGGCTGCGGGCGCTCGGGCTCGACGCGCGCACGGCGGTGGTGCTGCTGACGCATGACCCCAAGCTGGACGATCCCGCGCTGATCGAGGCGCTGCGCTCGGGCGTGTTCTATATCGGCGCGCTCGGCTCGACCCGGACGCATGCCGCGCGCGTGGAACGATTGCAGGATGCCGGTTTGTCCGAGGCCGAGATCGCGCGAATCCACGCGCCAATCGGGCTTGACATCGGCGCGGCGGGACCGTCCGAGATCGCGGTCAGCATCCTTGCCGAGATGATCCGCGTCCTGCGGCGTGGCGCATGAGGTTCGGAGCGGTACCGTTGGATGAGGCCGAGGGCGGCATTCTCGCGCATTCCGAACATGTCAGCGGTGGCCGTCTGCGCAAGGGCCTTGTGCTGGGCCCCGAGGAAATCGCGGCGTTGCGCGCGGCGGGTTACGCCAGCGTGACCGTCGCGCGCCTCGATGCGGGGGATCTGCACGAGGACGACGCGGCCCGGACCCTCGCCGAGGCGCTTCGCGACGGCGCCGATGGGATCAGCCGCAGCCGGGCCTTCACCGGGCGGGTGAACCTCATCGCCGACCGGCCCGGCGTGGTCTGCCTCGACGCGCAGGCCATTCATGCCGCAAATGCCGTGGATCCGATGATCACCGTGGCGACGGTGCCGGACCATCACCAGATCCGCGTGGGCGGGATGATGGCAACGGTCAAGATCATTGCCTACGGCGTGCCGGGTATGGCGGTGACGCGGGCTGCGGACGCCGCGCGCGGCGCGCTGCGGCTGGCGGTGGCACAGTACCGCACCGCCAGCCTGATCGTCACCGATACGCCGGGCGGGCCGGGTGACAAGGGTGCCGACGCGGTCGCGGCTCGGGTCACCGGGATGGGGATGGAGATGGCCGAAACGGTGACCTGCGCGCACGAGACGGAGGCGCTCGCGCGCGCCATCGCCGCCGCCCGCGGCGAGATCGTGCTGATACTCACCGGCTCGGCCACCTCCGATCCGCTCGACACGGCGCCCGCGGCATTGCGCGCGGCGGGCGGCGAGGTGACGCGGTTCGGGATGCCGGTCGATCCCGGCAACCTGCTGTTTTTCGGTCGGCGCGGCGCGGTGCCGGTGGTCGGCCTGCCGGGATCGGCGCGCAGCCCGGTGCTGCATGGTGCCGACTGGGTGCTGGCTCGGCTGGCCTGTGGGCTGGCCTGCGGGTCGGACGAGATCGCGCGCATGGGGGTGGGGGGCTTGCTCAAGGAGATCCCCAGCCGGCCGCAGCCGCGCCGTGCGACACATCGCTAGGGCGAAAGAAACCGGGTTCTCAAGCCGGCGAAGGCGTGCTTAGGTGTCAGCAGCAATGGCCCGATCGCGGCGGTGGAGGACCGCCTTGGTAGGGTTTGAGGCAACAGGGGAGGAGCCAATGCCAGAGGTCACCATGACCGTGAATGGCAAGCCGGCGTCGGGCCGCATCGAAGGCCGCACGCTTCTTGTCGAATTCCTGAGGGAGAACATGGGCCTGACCGGCACCCATGTGGGCTGCGACACCAGCCAGTGCGGGGCCTGCGTGGTGCATGTCGACGGAAAGGCCGTGAAGGCCTGCACGATGTTCGCCGCCGAAGCCGAAGGCGCCGGAGTGACGACGGTCGAAGGGATGGCCGAGGGGGATGGCACGCTGCATACCGTGCAGGCCGCCTTCAAGGAGCATCACGGGCTGCAATGCGGTTTTTGCACGCCTGGCATGGTGATGTCGGCAGCGGCCCTTCTGGCCGAAAACCCGACACCCACCGAGGCCGAGGTGCGCGATTATCTCGAAGGCAATATCTGCCGCTGCACCGGCTATCACAACATCGTCAAGGCGGTGCTGGCAGCCTCGGGGCAGGATGTGAGCCGCATCGCGGCGGAATGAGCGTTTATCCGGGGGCGCTGCCCCCGCGCCTGCGGCGCTCCCCCGGAGTATTTCGGGAAAGATGAAGGCGCAGCGGGCCGCAAGGGGCGGAGCCCCGCAACATTTGGGAGGATCGAGACATGCCAAAGGATGGAGGCATCGGCGCCAGCAGCAAGCGGCGCGAGGATGTGCGGTTCCTGACCGGCACCGGCAACTATACCGATGACATCAACCTGCGCGGACAGGCCTATGTGCATTTCCTGCGCTCGGACGTGGCGCATGGACGGCTGAACAAGATCGAGACCAGCGCCGCCGAGGGCATGCCGGGCGTGCTGCGGGTCT
Source organism: Roseovarius sp. D22-M7 (assembly GCF_037083785.1). Classification (NCBI taxonomy): domain Bacteria; kingdom Pseudomonadati; phylum Pseudomonadota; class Alphaproteobacteria; order Rhodobacterales; family Roseobacteraceae; genus Roseovarius; species Roseovarius sp. D22-M7. The sequence goes on along the minus strand of NZ_JBAPKY010000002.1, from coordinate 7,123 downwards.
TCACCGGCAAGGATTTCGAGGGGATCGGCGGGCTGCCCTGCGGCTGGCAGGTCACCGACCGCTTCGGCGAGGTCATGCAGGAGCCGGGCCACCCCGTGCTGGCGCAGGGTAAGGTGCGCCACGTGGGCGACCCGATCGCCGCGGTGGTGGCCGAGACCCGCGAACAGGCGCGCGACGCCGCCGAGGCGATCGAGCTCGATATCGAGGAACTGCCCGCGGTCGTCGACATGAAAGCGGCGCTGAAAGACGGCGCGCCCAAGGTGCATGACGATCTGACCTCGAACCTCTGCTACGACTGGGGCTTCGTCGAGGAGAACAAGGCGGCGGTCAACGAAGCCTTCGAGAAAGCCGCGCATGTCACGACGCTGGAACTGGTCAACAACCGCCTTGTCGCCAACCCGATGGAGCCGCGCGTCGCGGTGGCCGATTTCAACCGGTCGACGGGGGATCACACGCTTTACACCACGAGCCAGAACCCGCACGTGATCCGGCTGCTGATGGGGGCCTTCGTGCTGGGCATCCCCGAGCACAAGCTGCGCGTGGTCGCCCCCGACGTGGGCGGCGGGTTCGGCTCGAAGATCTTCCACTATGCCGAGGAGGCGTTCTGCACCTTCGCCGCGAAGGCCCTGAATCGCCCCGTGAAATGGACCTGCTCGCGCTCCGAGGCGTTCATGACGGATGCGCATGGGCGCGATCACGTGACGAAGATCGAACTCGCGCTCGATGCCGACAACAATTTCACCGCCCTGCGCACCGACACGCATGCCAATATGGGCGCGTATCTGTCGACCTTCGCGCCCTCGATCCCCACGTGGCTGCACGGCACGTTGATGGCCGGCAATTACAAGACGCCGCTGATCTACGTCAACGTAAAGGCGGTCTTCACCAACACGGTTCCGGTCGATGCCTATCGCGGCGCCGGGCGCCCCGAGGCGACGTATCAACTGGAACGCGTCATCGACAAGGCGGCGCGCGAGCTGGGCGTCGATCCGCTGGCATTGCGGCGCCAGAACTTCATCACCGAGTTCCCCTATGCCACCCCGGTGGCGGTGGAATACGACACCGGCGACTACCACGCGACGGTCGACAAGCTGGAAGAGATCGCCGATCTCAAGGGCTTCGACGTCCGCCGCCAGGAAAGCGAGTCCAAGGGTCTTCTGCGCGGCCTTGGCGTCAACTGCTATATCGAGGCCTGCGGCATCGCGCCCTCGAACCTCGTCGGGCAACTGGGCGCGCGCGCGGGACTGTATGAAAGCGCCACGGTCCGGGTCAACGCCACCGGCGGGCTGACCGTTATGACGGGCAGCCACAGCCACGGGCAGGGACACGAGACCTCGTTCGCGCAGGTGGTGGCCGAGATGATCGGCATCGACGCCGACCAGATCGAGATCGTGCACGGCGACACCGCCAACTCGCCGATGGGCATGGGCACCTATGGCAGCCGCTCCATCGCCGTAGGCGGTAGCGCCATGGTCCGCGCCACCGAGAAGATCATCAACAAGGCGCGCAAGATCGCCGCGCACCTGATGGAGGCCGCCGAGGCCGATATCGAGCTGAAGGACGGCCAGTTCACTGTCGCCGGCACCGACAAATCCGTCGCCTGGGGCGATGTCACGCTGGCCGCCTACGTGCCGCACAATTACCCGCTCGAGGATATCGAGCCGGGGCTGGAGGAAACCGCGTTCTACGATCCCGCGAACTTCACCTACCCGTCGGGCGCCTATGCCTGCGAGGTCGAGGTCGATCCCGATACCGGCCGCGTGACCATCGAACGCTTCGCCGCCGCCGACGATTTCGGCAACGTGATCAACCCGATGATCGTCGACGGCCAGGTGCATGGCGGCATCGGGCAGGGCATCGGGCAGGCGCTGCTCGAGGCCTGCGTCTATGACGAGAACGGCCAGCTGCAAAGCGGCTCTTACATGGATTACGCCATGCCGCGCGCCGATGATGTGCCGTTCTTCCAGGTCGATCATTCCTGCCAGACTCCCTGCACGCATAACCCGCTCGGCGTGAAGGGCTGCGGCGAGGCCGGCGCCATCGGTAGCCCGCCGGCGGTCGTCAACGCGGTGATCGACGCGCTGCACTCGGGCGGCAGCAAGGTGACCCATATCGACATGCCGCTGTCGCCCTCGCGCGTCTGGCAGGCGATGCAGGCATAAGGAGAGCGATCATGTACGCATTCGATATCGAACGTCCCACGCGCCTTGCCGACGCGGTCAAGCTTCTGTCCGACAGCACCGAAGGCGCGGTGCTCGGCGGTGGGCAGACGCTGATTCCCTCGCTGAAACAGCGTCTGGCCGCGCCGGACCGGCTGATCTGCCTGTCGGGCATCAAGGAGATGCAGGGCATCTGCACCGCGGATGACGGTGCGCTGTGCATCGGTGCGGGCACCACGCATACCGATGTCGCCGCCGGCGCCGGCGCCTATCCCGCGCTCGCAGCACTCGCCGCAAATATCGGCGACCCGGCGGTGCGCAACCGCGGCACCATAGGTGGCAGCTTGGCCAATAACGACCCGTCGGCCTGCTACCCGGCCGCTGCACTCGGCTCGGGGGCGCGGATCATTACCTCGGCCCGAGAGATCGCCGCGGACGACTTCTTCGAGGGGATGTTCGCGACCGCCCTCGAAGAGGGCGAGATCGTCACCGAGATCCGCTTCCCGGTGCCACAAAAGGCGCATTACCAGAAGTTCGAGCAGCCCGCGTCGCGTTTCGCGCTCGTCGGCGTGTTCGTCGCGAAATATTCGGAGGGCGTGCGCGTCGCGGTCACCGGCGCATCCGAGGACGGCGTCTTTCGCTGGTCCGAGGCTGAGGCGGCGCTGTCGTCGAATTTCGCGGAGGACGCGGTTGAGGGGCTGACCCTGCCGGGCGACGACATGATCGACGACATGCACGGCAGCGGCGCCTACCGTGCCCATCTTGTCGGCGTGATGACGCGCCGCGCAGTGGTTGCCGCCCGCTAGGGCATGGGAAGTCGTGATGGCTTGAGCCGGCGAGGAGCAGGGCGGCGAGGCAGGATGTGGACTCGGAAAGCGGGACCATGGCCTGTAAAGCGGCGCGTCCGGTCATCGGCGTGACATCGCGTTGCGGGTCGTCTTTGAATTAAGGTAAACACGTGCCGGTTGGACCCCTTGAGACGACCGAAGGGTCGCTGGACCCGATTGCGCTGCCTGTAGAGTTCGGCATCCAAGCCCTTTGGCAGATCGCGGTCGGCCTTGGAAGGAATGACATCGGTGGCGCCTCGTTCCCGGATCATTTCCCTTATCCGCCAATCCGTCGATGGCGTTGTCCGTCAGCGCCGATCGTCCGTTTTGCTACATGATCAAGAAACACGAGGCTGGACTGCCGACGGATGGAGATCGGCGTAGGCACGGCATTTGTCCTGTGGCGTTTTGCAAGCTGAAGTCCGAATTTGGCATCATGGAGGCATCAAATGGCAGTGTCCCAACGATTGGTGTAGGAGGCCGCGCGCGGGGCCCTCGGCGTAGCGCGGCGCGCGGCCGGTGGCGACTTTGGCGGCCACCGTCGATCTTCGGCAAAGGTTCGGGTTGCGACACTCGAAACCAAGGATCGAGATGACGATGACCGATGAGAGAATGGCACTGCTCGAGCCGGTTGAACGGCCGACCGATGGCGATCTCGTGCGCGCGATCCTGGCCCTTGCGGCCGGCCGGATCATGGAAGCCGAGGTCGAGACGCAGACGGGCGCGGCCAAGGGTGCGCGTTCGCCTCTGCGGGACGTTCAGCGAAACGGTTACCGGGACCGTGACACGCGTGCGGGTCGCATCCCGCTGGAGATCCCGAAGCTGCGCAAGGGCAGCTACCTGCCGGGTTTGCTCGAGCCCCGGCGGACGGCCGAGAAGGCTCTCGTGGCGGTGCTCCAGGAGGCATGCGTCCATGGCGTCTCGACGCGCTCCGTGAACGATCTCGTGAAGGCCATGCCCTGGCCGGGTCGCGCACCGTGGCGGCGGCGATGCTCAAGACGATCTTCGCCCCGGAAAGCAAGGCCGACGCGGAAGCCCAATGGGACACGGTCGCCGATGCCCTCCGCGAAAAGCAGGACAAGCGCGGCACCTTCATGAACGCCTCGCGCATCGGCCATTGTCGCTCGGACCAATGGCGCGACATGGCTCATCGTTCTCGCCGGCATTGGGGGCTCCGCCCGTTCTCGCCTCGAACCGTCCCCCGGACGGTTTGCCGCGCGTGGCGCGGACCGGCGCGAACTCCCACGCGAGCACCGGGCCCAGATCGCCTCGACGGATCCGCTGGAGAGGGTGAACCGCGAGATCAAGCGGCGCACCGTTATTGTGGGGATCTTCCCCAACGATGACGCTTCATCAGGCTCGTCGGCGCGATCATGCTCGAGACCATCGACGCGTGGACCGTCGCGCACCGATACATGAGCCTTGAAACTCTCGCGCGCGTGAACGACAATCCAGATGTCAGGTTGTCCGCCGTGACAGCCTGATCAGACCTGAGCCTTTCCGAAGGTCGGCGTTCTTACACCACGCCCTAGGACACTATCTCAAATGCCTCCGGTCTGAAGGAACTTGACGGTGAAACCGCCAAACTCAAACGCTTTCCTGCCGATATGATGCTGGACAACGTCGTGTTGAAAGTATGCAGAATCTGGCGCGCACTTTCATCTGAAACCTGAGGTTCAAGATTGATCCCCTGTTGGGTAACAGGAGGTGAGTTTCACAATGGAGGCTACGAACGAGTTTCTCACACGTTTGAGCGTTGGGGCCTCGCGGACCGGAAGCCGGCGGTGGCCGGATCGTGTGACGGCGCTGATTTTGGGGGAAACGCTGGTGTCCAGACCGTACAGCGATATTTCAACAATAAACGCCTCGCGGCGAGCGTCTTCCAGGGAGGTTTGTAGCGGACTCAGTTGCAAGACGTCTTCGTAGGCGGCAGTGGGCCACAAATTGAGTTCATCACCCTTGCCTAGAACAGCTAAGACCTTTAGTAAGCAGTTCGATGGAGAGGTGCCGGAGTGGTCGAACGGGGCGGTCTCGAAAACCGCTGACCCTTTACGGGGTCCCAGGGTTCGAATCCCTGTCTCTCCGCCATTTCAAATTTTCTACTCTTACTTAAGCACTTGATTTTATAGATAACTTTGATCTATTTGTGTGTTGTGACCGCCTTATACGTCATTTTTGCTATACAATCTGCCTTACAAAACGCGTTACACTGCCTCTTGCAGCAAGAGGGGTGTCGCCGTGGCAATCACGAAACGTGGGAAGGGTCTGTCTCTCTACAAGAGGGTGCCCAAACGGTATGAAAGCGTTGAGCCGCGCAAGTTCGTATGGCTGTCGCTGCACACTGACAGTCCGTCCGTCGCAGACCAGAAGGCGGGCGTGGCTTGGTCACAGATGATGGATGCCTTGGGAAGCAAAGCTGGCTGGTGACACCTCCGACGCCGAGCAGCGGTTCGCTGCCGCGCGTGAGCTGGCCGCGGCGCGTGGGTTTCGATACATGCGTGCCGATCAGGTGGCCAAGGTGCCGACCGAGGACCTGTTGCAGCGCATAGAAGCCGTGTCAGGCCCTGATGACAAGCCCGACCTGAAAGAGGCGGCCGCCCTCTTGGGCGGCGCCACTGAGCCCGCCATCACGATCACGCGGGCGCTGGACCTCTATTGGCACATGGCCGGCGACAAGATTATCGGGAAAAGCGATGATCAACTTCGTCGCTGGAAAAACCCACGGCGCAAGGCAATCAAGAACCTTGTCGCCGTCATCGGTGACAAGGCCCTGTCGGACATTACCGGCGATGATATGCTCGATTTCCGATCCTGGTGGTTGGAACGGCTGGAAATCGAGGATCTGACCGCGAACAGCGCCAACAAGGACCTGATCCACATCGGCGACGTGCTGAAGACCGTGAACAAATTGAAGCGCCTCGGGTTGGTGCTGCCGTTGAGCGATCTGAAATTCAAGGAAGGTGAGGCAAAACAGCGCCCGCCCTTCTCCGATGGCTGGATCCGGGACAGGATCATGGCACCGGGCGCGCTTGACCGCCTCAACGATGAAGCACGGTGCATCCTTCTGGCCATGGTCAAAACCGGCGCGCGTCCGAGTGAGTTGGCGGCACTGACCGCCGATCAGATCAACCTGACGGCCAACGTGCCGCATGTGTCGATCGAGCCGGTCGGGCGCCAACTGAAAAGTGCAAACGCGCGGCGCGTCATTCCCCTATGCGGTGTCAGCCTCGAGGCCATGCGCGAATTTCCGGACGGCTTCCCCCGCTATCGCAGAAGCACCGCCAGCCGTCCGCGACGGTCAACAAGTATCTCCGCGGGTCTGGCCTCCTGGAAACACCACAGCACACGCTCTATGGCCTGCGCCACAGCTTCGAGGATCGGATGCTTGCTGCTGGTGTTGACGAACGGATCAGGCGCGATCTCATGGGCCACGCGCTGAACCGTGAGCGTTACGGCAAGGGCGCAAGCCTGCTGAACCTGCAAGCGCTGATTCAGGAGACCGCCCTGTGACAGGCCGCGCCGGCGCGTGCGCGACTGATCGCGTCGCCCTTGACCTCCAATGCTGCAATCTCCCGCTCGATGCGTTCAAAGATCGGCAGGTACACCGGGTCATGCAGCACGAGGACTGCGACCTTGGCGTAGGCCGATTGCAAGGATTTCAGATCAACTGTCATGCCATGGCTATAGCGGCGAGCGTTTGGAACGATGCAGATTTTTGAAATGACCTACTTGCGTATCATTTTTGAAACATTTCTTGGATGAGGCAACACAAATTCTCACCTTGTTTGTCGCGCGGCATACTGTCGGAAGGACGTCGAGCGTGCTTACAGACGCACCGACATGTTGGATCGGCGGCGTGAGATGATGGAGAGCCGGGCCAACTCCGTTCTTGGGCGAGAGCCGGGTCACTGACGTCAGCAAGTCGAGGGATCGTTTCGGTGCCTGTCGCCGCGGCCATCCTCGGGCTTCTCCGCTGCGCGCGACACGTCTTCGACCCAAAAGGGGCAGGAACTGTGGCGTTCCTGCGTAAGCATCCGGCTGGGCTTGCAGTTACCCACAAGTGTCCGGGGGCGGGTTTGCGAGACATGCTCCTTCGACGAGGTCGGCGAGGCGGGCTAAGCCTCGCCAAATGACGGT